>JAYVFX010001046.1:0-11154 GCA_043772795.1 Deltaproteobacteria bacterium | reverse complement strand
CTACCACAGCGCAAAATCAGTGCGCGACCGCGATCGACTGCGACAAGAGATCCTCGAAGCGAAAGGTTGGAAAATTCACCGCATCTGGTCAACAGATTGGTTCAAAAACCGTGAGAGTGAAATTCAACGCCTACTCTCTGTCGTAGCAGGGGCGGCAAGAACAACAGAGGAATTAAAATGTGCAATTGCGTAGGGAAAAACCCTCCCCTTCTTTCCTGCCAGTGACGGAATCTCGAGAGCAGCACCCAAAAGCAATGAGCTCAGCTCTCATCCATGCGACATCACTAACTCAGCGCTACTTGTGGTTGGACAATGCCGGTTGTGGGATGTTGATGTCGTAATGATGAAAACGGGAGGCTTCCTTGTTCTGCTTGTAGCAGTGGTCTTTTCGCTGATCGAGATTTCCGCGCTTGTTGATCCGGTCGGTTTCAAAGGGGCCGATGACAATGATCCGTTCGGTCCTCCGCCGACTTGGGATTTTCATCTCCGCGCAATCGGTCTCTCTACGGTGCTGTATTATGTTGGATATCGCTTGACCAGAAAATGACCAGGGCAGTTGACTGACTGCCCTGGTAGCACAGGGAGTTATTTTTTACTGCTTCATCGGAAACCCATACAGCTTTGCGACGTTTTCATAGACAATTTTCCGTCGTGTCGCCTCTGGGAGATGACCCAGTTGCTGCTGCAAGAATTCTTGTGAATCCGGCCACACCCCATCAGGATGGGGAAAATCAGATCCCCACATGACGTTGTCCACTCCCACTTTCTCGATTTGGTCGATTCCGGCTTGATCTTGTTGATAGGTGGCATACATCTGCCGGTACCAGTACTCGCTGGGTTTCATCTTGAGTTCGAGATCCTTGAATTGATCTTCCCATTCATAATCAAGCCGTTCGAGCACGTAGGGAATCCAGCCAATACCTGCCTCACCAATGACAATTTTCAGTTGCGGCAAGCGTTCCAGCGCACCGCTATAAATGATCGCTGCCATCGCCTCAACCATGGACATCTGAAACCCGGCGAGCAGGGTCGCCAGCCACAAACGGCGAGAACGATGGTTGGTCAACCAACTCATGTCCTGCTTGGGACCGATGGTATGAAAATGAATAGGCATGTGACACTCATGTGCGGCTTCCCACAGCGGGTTCCAGTCCTCGTGCCACAGCGGCATCATCCCCGGAGAAATGGGAATCTCGGCACCCTTCAGTCCGATCTTGGCACAGCGCCGGAGTTCTTCGCCGGCTTTCCCTGGAGAAAACGTCGGAAGGCAGGCGATCGTTGCCAGTCGTTCAGGGCAAGCTTTAGCAAAGCCTGCAGCAAAATCATTGTAGATACGCACGACCGTTTCAACGATCTCCGGGTCTTGCAATCGGAAGGAGGCACCGAGGATGCCGTAGAGCACCTCACCAACAACGCCATCGCGGTCTTGATCAAGCAAGCGGTATTTCGGATCGGACGTGCGGAAAATACCGCGCTTGTAGTCGTCATATAGCCCTTCTGACGCCATACGATCCGAACGATAAATCTGCCCAGGGATATATGGTCGCCCAGCCGAGCCCATCCCTCCCGCCAGTCCGAGGTTCGCCCCGTTGTGGGCAACCCACATTTTCCCTTCGGGAGCATCAACGACCTTCGGCATCTTATCTTTCAGCGCAGCCGGAGCGTTATCAACGAAAAGTGTCGGCGGCAGCCACGGTAAATCAATATGTCCGTCAGCAGAAATCACTGGATGATTAAACATGAACATTCCCTCCCTCTATGACAGCAGCACGCAGACACCAAGGTTCGTTGCAGTCTCATATGATCCAAGGAGTCTACCGCTTCCCTCTTCTAGCAGAAATCGCGCGTGCCTGGAAAGCGAAGCGACAACTCTATTTTTCTCTTGTATAGTGAAAAGGGCCTAGGCTAAAAACATAAGGATATTGTGAATTATCGGGCGTTTTACATTCTGAACTTCGCCGTGTTTACCGGCATGCTAGGGGTTGGCATCGTTATCCCCTTTTTGCCGATCTACGCCAAAACACTCGGGGCTACCGCAATAACCATCGGAGTCTTTTTTGCCAGCTTTCCGCTGGCGCAGATGATCTTCATGCCCCTCATTAGCCGCTGGTCGGATCAACATGGACGCAAATGGTTCATCGTTATCGGGTTGCTGCTGAGTAGCATACTCTCCTTGTGGTACGTCTACGCGCCAACGATCGGTTACCTTACGATCGGGCGTTTCATTCAAGGTGGCCTCATGGCCTTGGTACTGCCCATCGCCACAGCGTATGTCGGCGACTTGGTTCCACCACAACAACGTGGGAGATACTTAGGAATCTTCAATTTATTTATCACTAGTAGTTTTGGCATGGGACCGCTCGCCGGAGGATGGATCAGTGATCACTACGGCATGGCCGCAAGTTTCTATTGGATGGGAGGACTTACGTTCCTTGCGTTCCTTGCTGTCCTCATGTTTCTTCCGGAATCGCATGGCAACGCACAAAGCAAGGCACAACCAACATCGTACCGTCAGCTGCTGCAACGACCACGCGTGCAAGGGTTGGCATTGTACCGCATGGTAAACTCGATTCAAATGGGACTATGGTTCTCGTTTCTCCCTTTGTTGGCTGCCGAGATCTTACACCTTAGCAAATCGCAGATTGGCAGCGTCATTGCTATCCACATGCTCGTCAGTTCGCTCGTGCAAGTTCCGGCTGGTCGCTGGGCTGATCGCATGAGCCGACGTCTTCTAGTCTCCATTGGCGGCTCTCTCGGCTCGCTTGCCTTTCTGACAGTGTGTTATGCACAAGGATTCACGCACCTGCTCATCATTGGTACGCTCACCGGAGCGCTGGGAGCAGTAGCAATGCCCGCATTGACTGCGCTCGCCGCAGACGAAGGACAAAGTAGTGGTATGGGCGCGGTCATGGGGGTACTAAACATGGCAATGAGTGTTGGTATGATGCTGGGACCGGTATTAGCAGGGACGTTAGCAGAGTTCTTTGGTCTCCGATTGCTTTTTGTCTTTGGCGCGGTGGTGGGGATGATTGGGACCTTCGTGTTTGCACGCCTAACAGTAGAAACCACAGCGCAAGCACTGACTGCTCCCGAGTTGAGAGGACGCCAATCTGAACTGAGGGTATGACTCCGCTCGTGCAGGGGAGTCGTACCGAGAGGGAATGATCGATCATGTATCTCAACTTCTTTGGCCTGCGAAAAACTCCATTTGGCGATGTGGACTCCTCGTCGCTGATCTGGACGCAGCAACGTCAGGACCTTGCTGCGAAGTTTCATCGTGTTATTGCCGACCGACAAGGAGTAACGGTGCTTACTGGTGAGGATGGGAGTGGAAAAACGGCGTTCGTGCGCTCAGTTTTGGACAGCCTGACTCCTCTGCCATTGAAGGTCATCACACTATCCTCTGA
Source organism: Deltaproteobacteria bacterium (assembly GCA_043772795.1). GTDB lineage: Bacteria > Desulfobacterota > Binatia > Bin18 > Bin18 > VGTJ01. The sequence continues at coordinate 7,747 of JAYVFX010001046.1, read as the reverse complement.
GAAGTTATCGTTTCCGAGGCTGCTCCAAACCGTCACTCGCGAGCTGGACGGAACAGCCCAACCACAGGACGCTCTTTCGCACACCTCTCCACAGACGGCAGAAACACTTGTCCATCCTCTCGCACCATTAGAGAATATTGCGCCGCTTATTCGCGCGCTGCATGCCGCATTGCTCCACCATTATGCTCAACAGGGAGGCGTCGTTGTCCTTATCGTTGACCATGCGCACCATTTACCAGTCAAGACGCTCAAGGATTTTCACTGGCTCTCTGGGCTCGAGACTCCAGAAGGGAAACTCCTACAGACGATTTTTGTTGGCAATCCCACACTTTCTCTCAAGCTCGAGATGCCACAATTACAGCTTTTAAAGCGACGGATTGCGGCCCATGGTGAACTTGCGCCGTTCTCTTTTGAAGAGAGCTTTGTGTATCTTCTCACACGCATACGCGCAAAGCTCGGACCTCATCCTTCGTCTCCCCTGTTTTCTGTCGAAGCTCTCCGCCTCTTAGCTCGACATGGGAAAGGGAATCCGCGGTTCCTCAATAACCTCGCCAATGCTGCGCTGCGGGCAGGATCAGCGCGACGAGAAAAACCGATCTCAGGACCCTTAATGCTTCAGGTCATCGCTGAGCTTCGTACGCTTCCTTTGATAGACAACGCCATTGCCCATGTACCACGTACCCCCCCACGCGTAAGCCGCACAGACGTTCCTGTGTTACCGCACGTACGACAGGTCTGGGCAGCTGGCGCTGGTGCCGTAGCAGCAGCCCTCTTTCTCCTGTTCTCTTACACTGTGACCAAAGCGAACTGGACCGCCATGTTTGCCAATCCAGTTCAGCTCCTACGCAATAGTTGGATTGCTCTCGCTGCGCCAGGAACAGAGGTTCCACCAAATCCTCCAGCACTTCTTTCAGAGCCCAATCCATCACAAGATGTGTCTCAGCCTCCCTCTCTCCCTAAACGAACCCCCGGCGGAAAGAAACGACGGGTGATTGCAGGGATACAAAACAACGCACCAGACAAAACACCCCCACTCGCTCAGTTCCCTGAGGTCAAAGACGATAAACCAGGCCAGGGCTTGCACCGTTCACCAGATCTCACCTCCCCCCAGGGTCTCGATAAAGGTGCTGCGGCACCTAACGCCTCAGCTCCAGGCAAGGTGTTGTACAGAACCCTACCGGACCCCGCTTCCAACAAAGACCGCCTTTTTGATGAGTAAGGAGACCCGCATGGCTAAGAAACCCGCAGTGAGTCTCGCCCCCATGCCTGGGCGACGGAAAGCAACCATCGAACTCGCGCAACAGGTCGAGCGTATCGGATTCAGTGGGATCTACTGTCCAAGTGTGATCGATAACATGACATGGTGTGCCCTGCTCGCGCAGACGACCCGAGACATTCCCTTTGGCACCGCCATCACCAATATTTACACGCGCCATCCGTTTGATTATGCACAGACGGCATCGTTCATTCACGAATTATCAGGCGGCAGGTTTCAGTTTGGTATCGGCGTCAGTCATGGACCGATGCATCAACGCCTCGGCCTACAAGTTGGGAAACCACTCTCTGATATTCGCAATTTCATCAACGAGATACAGAAGAGCGTACCGAAGGTTGACATGTTGCCGCCGATAGTACTCGCAACCCTCCGCAAACCGATGGTGCGCTTGGCTGGTGAGACTGCCCAAGGAGCCTTGTGGGCGAACGCTGCACGTTCACACATGGCCGATTCCATCACTGCCTTGCCGGCGGAAAAACGGAAAGACCCCAAGTTCATGATTGGCAACATGGTTCCAACCTGCATCGCCGATGACAAGGCAGCCGCGGCGGCGGTGAATCGTCGTACCCTCTCTAGCTATGTCCGTCTGCCCAATTACCAACAGTATTGGATCGAAGCCGGATTTGAAGAAGAAATGTTGGCCATTCGTCAAGCTATCGCCAACAAAGAAGAAGAAAAGATTCCCCAATTGCTGTCTGATCGCTGGTTGTCGCAAGTGACGCTCTACGGCACGGCAGCAGAAGTACGTGAGGGAATTGAAGCGTGGTACGACGCTGGAGTGAACACGCTCATTCTAGTGCCGTCGTCAGCGCACGGTAATCAAATGGTCGCTTTCGAGGAATTGTTCGCGGCGTTCAAGTAGTGGTGTAGTGCTTGTCAACATATACCCCTCCGATTTGGCTATCGGGTACCACTGCTGGATTGCCCCCTCCTTCGGGGGGCTTGTCCAGCAGTGCTGTATAGCACCGTGCCCCTACCGAAAACACAGCTCAGGGGTGGAACACCTTCCACGGATTAAGAGCAGCCATGAAATTTTCTGAAGTAGTGGCACAAACGCTCGCGTGGCTCCAACGCGAGGAACGAGTATCGTATCGCGCCCTCAAGCTTGAATTCGATCTGAACGAGGACGTACTCGACGCCCTTAAAGAGGAGCTGATCGAAGCGAAACGCGTTGCGGTTGATGAAAACGGCAAAGTACTTGTTTGGGCAGGGAAAGGGGGAAAGAGCGAAAAGGAAAGAGACTCTGAACCCCGAACTTCGCACTCCGAACTGATTTCAGCCGAACGCCGGCAGTTGACCGTGATGTTCTGTGACTTGGTGGGTTCTACTGCGCTCTCGGAGCAACTCGACCCCGAAGAGTTGCGGGAGGTCGTGCGCGCGTATCAAGAGACCTGCACGGATGTCGTCCGGCGCTACGACGGGCATATTGCCCAACACCTGGGCGATGGTTTACTGATCTACTTCAGCTATCCCACGGCTCACGAAGATGATGCGGCAAGAGCCGTACGCACAGGGCTGGAGATTGTTGAGCAACTACAGAGCCGCGCGCGTCAGCAAGCGGGCAATGCTTCGCTCCCTCACGGTCGCGGCTCGGATTCTCTCCACGTCCGTATCGGCATTCACACGGGGTTAGTCGTTATTGGCGAGATCGGCAGCAGCGAGAAACGTGAGATCCTCGCGCTGGGCGAAACACCGAATTTAGCCGCTCGGCTCCAAGGATTGGCTGAGCCGGACACAGTGGTCATCAGTGCCGTCACCCAACGGTTAGTGGCAGGATTGTTCACTGTTAGTGATCTTGGCCTCCACACGCTCAAAGGGATCTCGACCCCACTGGAGGTGCATCAGGTTCTGAGCGAGAGCGGTTTGCAAAGTCGCTTTGAGGTCGCGGTCCGTGCAGGCTTGACCCCACTGGTAGGGCGTGAGCATGAAATGGGTTTGTTACAGGAGCGGTGGGTGCAGGCCTCACAAGGCGCGGGTCAGGTAGTGCTGCTCAGTGGCGAGCCGGGCATTGGTAAGTCCCGCTTGGTGCAGGCGATTAAAGAGCACGCTAGCGCCGAGGGAGCTGCCCGCATCGAACTTCGCTGCTCGCCGTATCACCAAAACAGTGCCTTCTACCCCATCATTGAGCATTTGCAGCGAGTGCTGCAGTTTAGTCGAGACGATGCGCCTGAGGAGAAACTGCAAAAGCTGGAGCAGAGGCTCTCGCGCTCTCCTCTGGACCTGCAAGAGACGGTTCCTCTCTTTGCCTCTTTGTTATCGCTCCCCGCTCCGCGCTCCCTGCTCCCTGCTCTGAGTCCCCAGAAGCAGAAACAAAAAACCCAAGAAGCTTTGGTAGCTTGGCTGATGGAGGAAGCGGCCCGGCAGGCGGTGTACTGCGCCTGGGAAGATCTGCACTGGGCCGATCCCTCCTCACTCGAAGTGCTCAGTTTTCTGCTTGAGCAAATTCCGACGACCCGTTTGCTCGCCGTACTGACGTTTCGGCCTGAGTTTACGCCGCCTTGGCGGCCCCGTTCGCATATGACCCACCTCACCCTCAACCGCTTAGGAAGCAGGCAGGTAGAAGAAATGGTTGAAAAAGTGACAGGTAGTCAAGTGTTATCGGCTGAGGTGTTGCAACAGATTGTGAGCAAGACAGATGGGATACCGCTGTTTGTGGAGGAGTTAACCAAGAGCGTAGTGGAGGCCACAAGGGGACAGGTTACAGGGGATGGGGGACAGGAAGGGAAATTTGGAGGGGCGCAGCATGCTGCGTCCGCGCCTTTGACAATCCCCGCTACGCTACACGACTCGTTGATGGCGCGTTTGGATAGACTAGGGACAGCCAAGGGAGTAGCGCAGATGGGCGCAACCCTCGGGCGGGAGTTTAGCTACGAACTCCTGCAGGCGGTCTCCCTTCTCAACGAAGAGACGTTACAGCACGAGCTGAAGCAGTTGGTCGAGGCGGAGCTGGTGTACCAGCATGGTCTGCCGCCGCAGGCAACCTATCTCTTCAAGCATGTACTCGTGCAAGATGCCGCTTATCAATCGTTACTGAAGAGTACCCGGCGACAGTATCACAGACAGATAGCGCAGGTATTGGAAGAGCAATTCCTTGAAACAAAGGACAACCAGCCAGAACTGCTCGCCCATCATTACACCGAGGCGAGAATGATTGAGCAGGCTATTCCCTACTGGCAGAAGGCCGGAGAGAGAGCTAGCGGGCGCTCGGCCTACATGGAAGCGGTTGCTCACTTCACCACGGGGCTGGAAGTGCTGAAGGCCTTGCCGGATACTCCCAAGCGCGTCCAGCAAGAACTGACCCTACAGCTCGCCCTGAATGATGCCCTGGTCGCTGTCAAGGGCTATGCGGCCCCGGAGGTGGAAAAAGCTGTGACTCGGGCCCGGGAACTGTGCCAGCAGCTGGGGGAAACTCCCCAGCTCTTCCCAGTGCAGTATAGACTGTGGACGTTTTATTTTATCCGGGGGGAGTTACAGACGGCACGTGAGCTGGCGGAGCAGTGCTTCAGCCTGGCCCAGAGCATCCAAGACCGGTATCTCCTCTCGGGGGCTCACGCGGCACTAGGGATCACATTGTCCTTGCTTGGAAAGTTGACCTCTGCTCGGCCACACTTGGAGCAGGCGATTGCGCTGTATGACCCCCAGCAGCACCCTCGCACCACCGTCGGTACCGTTGACCTGAGGGTGGAGTGCCTCTCCTTTGTAGCCTACGCCCTGTGGCGTCTTGGCTATCCAGACCAGGGCCTGAAGAGGAGCCATGAGGCACTGGCCTTGGCCGCAGGGTTGTCTCACCCCTTTAGTCTGGCATTTGCCTTGGGACATGCTGCCTTGTTCCATCTCCTCCGCCGGGAGGGGCAGCTCGCCCGAGAGCGGGCAGAGGTGGCGATGACACTTTCAACCGAGCAGGGGTTTCCGTTCTGGTTGGCGTTTGGGAGGATGGTGCGGGACTGGGCGCTGGCCGAACAGGGCCAGATAGAGGAGGGACCAGTGCAGATGCACCAGGGCCTGACTGCCTGGGGGGCTATGGGGGCAGGGAACGGGTGGCCATGGTCTCTTGCCGGGCTGGCCGAGGCGTATGGGAAAATGGGGCAGTCAGAGGAAGGGCTCACGCTGCTAGCCGAGGCGCTAGCTTTAGTGGACAAAACCGGGGAGCGTGTAGGTGAGGCCGAGCTGTATCGACTCAAGGGAACGCTAACGCTCCAACAGTTCAACGTTCAAGGTTCAAAGTTCAAAGTTACCGACCCCCACTCCCTGACCCCCGACCCCCAAGCTAAAGCCGAAGCGTGCTTTCTCAAGGCTATTGAAATTGCTCGCCGGCAGAGTGCGAAGTCGCTGGAGCTACGAGCAGTGATGAGCCTTGCACGGCTGTGGCAGCAGCAGGGCAAGCAGGGTGAAGCTCACAAGCTGTTGTCAGAGATTTACAACTGGTTCACCGAAGGGTTTGATACCAAAGATTTGCAAGAGGCGAAGGCGCTGCTGGACGAACTCGCGGAGGGCTGAGGTGTGGATCTCGTAGACTCGGTCAATGGAGTACCTATTCGTCTCACACCGGAGAGATGGGAGCACATCGTCAGCAACAAACCATATATGGAAACCTACTATGAAAGAGTACTTGATGCCGTCGAGCGTCCGACCTGGATTCTGCAAGGATACGCTGGAGCGTCCGTTGCCGTCCTGACTCTTGCGAAACAAGAATATCTCCATGTGGTCTATCGAGAAGTGAGTCGAACTGACGGATTCATTATCACCGCCTTCATCGCCCGTAAGGTGAACAAAAGAGCAATCGTATGGCCAAAGAAGCGCTAGCAAAAAAAAGTCTGGGACATCTGCTTAAAGCTGTTTCCCACCTCGTACAACTGCCAAAGCGTCGGATGTGGTTGGATTATGATGAGGAGGCTGATGTGCTGTACGTCCATTTCGCTGACGAGGTGAACTCGACGCACAGCGAAATGGCAGAGGATGGGGTCATTTTCGATTACAAGGGGAAGTATCTGGTAGGCGTGACCATCCTGGAAGCTTCTCACCGATGACCGAATAAAAAAATGCCTCAATGCAAGCTGAGTGACTCTGGTTCGGCCCACTTCACCCCACACAGAATCACCGCTATACAATATATAGAGCGCGTACTCAAAAAATTCAGACGCGACCTAGGAGGCACTGCATGTTGAAGCCCATCATTTCTTCGGACTCACACATTACTGAACCACCGGGGACATACGTGGATCGCATCGACCACAAATACAAAGACACAGCCCCACATATGGTACGGGATGAAAAGAAAGGTGATCTCTTCATCATCGACGGCCTCAATCAACCAATCCCGATGGGGCTAGTTGCTGCAGCAGGGAAAAAAGCTGAAGAGCTACAGACCTTCGGTGCCAAGTTTGAGGAACTGCATCGCGGCGGATGGGACCCCAAGGCCCGCCTCGTTGACCAAGACCGTGATGGTATCGCAGCAGAAGTCCTCTACCCCACCGTCGGTATGCTGCTCTGTAATCATCCTGACTTCGACTATAAAAAAGCCTGCTTTGATGCCTACAATCTGTGGATTGCTGAGTATGCGTCTTCCAATTCAGAGCGTCTCATCGGTCTCGGACAAACCGCTATGCGATCAGTAGACGAAGGCATCGAAGATCTGCGCAAAATGAAGGCACTGGGACTACGTGGCGTAATGATGCCGGGGAATCCGCAAGTTGCCGATTACGATGATCCGATGTATGGCCCCTTCTTTGAAGCCGCCATCGACATGCAGATGCCGCTCAGTTTCCACATTCTTACCAGCAAAGGCGATGTAGTCGGTGCACCTCCGCGCGGACCCAAGATGAACGGCTTTATGTCGATCATCCGTGGCTGCCAGGACATTATGGGCACCTTCATTCTCAGTGGCGTGTTCGAGCGTCATCCGAAGCTGAAAATCGTCTGTGTCGAAGCTGATGCCGGCTGGGTTCCACACTACATGTACCGCATGGATCATGCGTACGACCGCCATCGCTATTGGCTGACCGCGGGTGCACTGACCAAAATGCCGAGTGAATACTTCCGTGAACATATTTACGTGACCTTCCAGGATGACTGGGTGGCGTTCAGAATGAAAGATATGTGCAACGTGCGCCGTCTGATGTGGGCAAACGACTTTCCTCACAGCGACTCGACCTGGCCGTACTCGCAAGAATTGCTGGCTAAGCACACCGCGCATCTGACCGAACAAGAGAAGAACTTCATCCTCCACGACAACGTGGCAGAATTGTACAACCTCCCCAACTAACTACGGAGACTTCCTCTCTGTCCGCGTCCATCGTAAGATCAAGGGCAGTGCAGTGCGCTGCCCTTTGAGTTTGTGCCATCCGACGGACAGATTGTTACATGCTCTCTTCACTGCCTCCTTACGATTTTAGTCAACCGCACTTGCTCTCTCTTTTGTTGCTCCTGCCATTGTTTTGGCTCTGGCAATGGCGTGCATTTCGTCGGGTACCC
>JAYVFX010001045.1:0-9457 GCA_043772795.1 Deltaproteobacteria bacterium | reverse complement strand
AACGGCTGCTGCGTGAACAGCATCACGCCGTCTTCGATGCACTTCCCGAATCTAGTGAGGGCTCGGCTGAGGTGCTCGAACTTCTTGTTTCATATTTGCCAACTCGATTTCCCACGTTATTCAAACGGGAAGGTAATCTGCTGCATAACCTTGTGACGCGGCAAATTTGGGATCTCACACAGCAAAGTTTGCACCCACTGGATTTCGCCGGGAGACTGGTACAGGAGGACCTCTGCTTGATGGCGCTGGACGCGAGTGCGGGAGTATACAACCTCATTGGCGCGTCCTTGTGTTTTCCCACGCGTTGGCGTTTGGCCGACAAAATCGGCAAACCGCTCAGCGTGATCCATGCGCCGATTCCTGGCTACGACCAGGAGCTTTCCTCGATAATGGACCGCTTCTTCGAGCGCCTCAAAGTAGACAAGCCGGTCTGGCGAGTGAATTGGAGCCTCATCGACGACCCGACACTCTTTCAGCCTACCGGCCATGGTCGCACGGGACTCAATCCAGACATCAACCCGCAGAATGCCGGAGACAAAGTGTGGATTCGCATGGAGCGGCAAACACTGCGTCGTCTGCCACGGACGCACGACATTTTGTTCACCATTCGTGTGTATGTACGACCATTGCGTGAATTAGCGACTCACCCGGAGCGGTCCGCCGAGTTGGCCTCAACGATCCGGACGATGCCGGAACCTATACGTCGGTATAAGAGCCTCCCACCGTTTCTGGATGCAGTTTTAGCGTGGCTCGACGCAGTGACCTCATCACGCGCTGAAAATTCATCGCTCACTTCGTAAGGATACTGTTATGAATGAAATCGACTTTCACAATAAAAACGTCCTGGTTGTTGGTGGTTCAAGCGGAATTGGCAACGGCATTGCTCGTGTGTTCCGCGATCACGGCGCCAACGTGTTTGTCAGTGGTACGAGAGCGTCCGCCAGTGACTACAAAGATGAGGAAGGGACTGACCTCTCCGGTATGACCTATTTTCAATGGGACGTATCGGACGACAAGATTGTCGAGGATCTCAAGCCGCTGTTTTCTTCCCTTGATACACTGGTCCTCTCACAAGGCATCGTGATGTACAGACGTGCCGAGTTCCACATGCCGAACTTCCGCAAGGTGCTTGATGTGAACCTGATGAGCGTGATGAGCTGCTGCATAAAATTTCATGAGATGCTGAAAGCGACCAAAGGCACAGTTGTGATCGTCGGTTCTGGCGCGAGTTTCCACGCGGTGTTTGGCAATCCAGCCTATAGCGCGAGCAAAGGCGCACTGGTGACGTTCACGAAGTCACTCGCCGAAGCCTGGGCAACTGATGGGATTCGTGTGAATGGTATCGCTCCGGGGCTGGTAGCGACCAGGATCACCAAAGTGACATGGGATCATCCGCGACGCTACGAAGACTCACTGAATGAGATTCCCTTGCACCGCTGGGGAACGCCGGAAGAGATGGGCGGTGTTTCGCTCTTCCTCGCGTCTCCGTTGTCATCGTATGTCACTGGACAGATGATTATCATCGATGGTGGGATGAGTTTGTCATAAACGGGCGAATGAATGTTCCGCTTTGAGTTTGTTGTTGATGTGCCGCCTGTTTCTCAACAAGCACGCCGCAGGGAACGGGTTCGTCAGTGGATAGACAAAGTACGGTCCATGGCAGCTCAATCTTGGCCATCCGGGGAGGTTCCTTTTTCTGATTCGATTCAGGTAAGCATTACGTGGTTCTACGAGGCTATTTCGATTTCAATGGATGTTGACAATATTCCGAAGCCTATTATTGATGGCTTGAAAGGGTTGGTGTTCATAGACGATAATCAAGTAACGGATATGATCTGTCGGAAGCGAAATCAGAACGAGGAATTACAAATCCGAAACCCTTCGCCCATATTAGCAGAAGGACTGAGTCGTAAAAAAGATGTTCTCTATATTGTTGTTGAAGATGCACCGGATCAGAGGGTGATCCTATGATAGAGCAAATTTCAGAAAGAGAGCGACAACGAACTCTCAAGCTTGCTGAGGAATATCGTGGCAAAGGCTACGAGGTTATTGTTAGTCCAACCTCAGAACACTTGCCTGATTTCTTATCAGGCTATCATCCTGATCTGTTAGTGAAGAAAGGAAACGAAGCGTTGATCGTTGAGGTAAAAACGCGTACCTCTCTTACCAAAAATTCTCAAGTCAGAGATTTGGCGCGCTTACTTCAAGCCCGACCAGGCTGGAAGTTTGATCTTGTCTTGGTTAGTGAAGAGGAAAGGATCGATGCCCCTGAAGGTGCGATCTCACTTAAAAGAGAGGAGATTTTTCAACGGCTGCAAGAGTCCGAGCGACTTCTAGATGCCGGCGCTGTAGAAGCGGCTATCTTAATTGCGTGGGCAACAAGTGAAGCGGCGGTCCGATTGCTGGCAACAGAAGAAGGGCTTGTTCTCGATCGTCCCATTCCAATAGCTGTCCTTAAACAAGCGGTGATGAACGGTGTGATATCGCGAGAGGATTACAATTTTCTTGAGCACGCGATGAAGTATCGAAACGCACTTGCACACGGGTACAAAATTGCAGATTTGGACCCAATGCTGGTGAAAGACCTCATCCGCACGACGAAGCATATTCTGGAAGATCCGCCCTCGATATAGCTCTCGGTACAAGGCTTCCCTTTCGATTATGAGTAACATCGATATTCCGACTTCCTAAGCTATGACCCACGTACTTATCGTTGGCGGTGGCATTGGCGGACTAACAGCTGCTTTGCAGCTTCATCGCGTTGGTATTGACGTTACGGTCTTTGAAGCACTTGATGTGATTCTCTAGGCTTGAACGCAGGAGTCGGTCTCGCACACGGGAAAGTACTACACTGTGAATGATATCCTCTCTCTGCCCAAGTCAGTCCAAACTCCTCATCCACCGAAGCAAAAACCGGCCCTGGTGGTCGTCGATAACGCCCCGATCCACACCCGTGAAGATTGCGAGGAAGAACTCGACCGCTGGTAGAAAGATGACCGCCACGTAAAGGTTCTGCCGCCGTCTTGCCCAGAATTCAACCTCATTGAACGCCTCTGGCGCAAGATCCAGTAGGCCTGGTTACCGTTGGACGTGTCTCCCAATTTCAAAACCTTGACCGCCTCACTCTTTGACGTATTCAAAGGGATCGGTTCAAAATATCGTATTACTTTTGCCTACCTGCTCATTACTCGTTCTGACACCGAGCCGGGTGAACTGATTGCTTACTTTCTATACGAGGAAACGATCCTCCCCTCTCAAATTGGCGAGTATAGAAGTTAATCTCCATAAACAATTTTACCTCGGTGGCTGGCGGAAAACGGGACAAATGGGTATAGCTTCGACGAGTTGTGGCGCATTCGTAAAGTAGGCATCGCTGTTTTAACACAATGAGTGATATACAAAACAAGGAGAAACCAATGCCTGGACCGCTCACTGGGTACCGTATTATTGACGTGACGCAAATGATCTCTGGACCAATGGCAACAATGGTATTGGCCGATCAAGGCGCAGATGTCATCAAAGTCGAGCCACCAGGAACAGGAGACCTCACTCGTGCCCTTGGCGGTCCACGTGGCATGTCACCTACATTTACTATCGTCAATCGCAACAAACGCTCTGTCGTCCTCAACCTAAAGACGCAACACGGCTTAGAAATTCTTAAACGCCTCGTGGCGAACGCTGATCTGTTCGTGCAGAATTTTCGCCCTGGTGTTACTGACCAAATGGGGATGGGAGAAGCAGAGCTACGACGCATCAAGCCCGATCTCGTGTATGTCTCTATCAGTGGCTTCGGCGAGACAGGACCATACGTTCACAAACGTGTATATGATCCGGTGATTCAGGCACTCTCCGGACTCGCCTCAATCCAAGCCGATCCCGACGGCCGACCGCACATGATGCGGCTCATTGTGCCAGACAAGGTCACAGCAATGACCGCGGCGCAAGCAATGACCGCAGCGTTGCTCGCCCGCGAACGGACCAAGCAAGGACAGCATGTGCGGGTGGCAATGTTGGATGCCGTTGTTTCGTTTCTCTGGCCTGAGGCGATGGTGGCACACACGTTTATCACCGATAAAGAAGTGACAGTACGTCCAAATGCGAGAGATCTCGTATTCGAGACAGCTGATGGCTATATCACGGTCGCCACTGTTTCCGATTCCGAATGGCAAGGATTAACCCGAGCGCTCGAACGTCCAGAATGGTTGGAGGACCCCCGCTTCACTACCCCTGCTGGACGCGTGAAATACGCCGATGCCCGATTGGAAATGAGCGCTGAGGTCCTCACGACACGTACGTCTGCAGACTGGCTCGCTCGTCTAGATGCCGAGCAAGTCCCATGTGCTCCTGTCCTCAGCCGTAAAGATTTACTAACCGATCCACAGATCGCAGCAAATGGGTTAATTGTCGAATCGGAGCATCCCTCGCTTGGCCGCATGCGCCAACCACGTCCTGCGGCGCGTTTCGAGCAAACGCCAGCGGAACTGCGGATTCCAGCTCCACATCTCGGAGAGCATACAGATACCGTGCTGATGGAACTGGGAATTACGAGTGAAGAGCTCGTGACACTACGAGCGACTGGAGCGATTGGGTAGAACCTCACCCGCACGCGCTTCGCTTGTGCTGCCCTCTCCTTGACAGGAAGAGGGCTAAAGTGAGAGAGGGGGAAACGGCGAAACGGCGAAACGGCAAAACGGCGAAAAAGAAGATGCGTGCCCGTCTTTCTCTATTCCCTTTGTCTCGACTCTAGACTCCTAGACGCCCAGACTCTGAGACTATTTCCTCAACAACACCGCCTTTATCTCCCGCTCTTTACGATGCATACGAATGGCCTCACTACGTGAGACTTCGTGGTCGTAACCCAAAAGATGCAGGATGCCATGAATCAGCAAGATTTGCAGTTCTTCGCGCAGCGCATGGTGACGGCGTTGCGCCTGACGCGCAGCCGTCTCGATCGAGATCACCACGTCACCTAATAACGACGGCTGCAATTCATCAGCTAACGGAAACGAGAGGACGTCAGTCGGTTTGTCTTTCTTGCGGTATTGACGGTTCAACTCCTGGATCTCGGAATCCGTCACTAGCGCGAGGCTCAGCTCCGCTTGCCGTTGACTCAGATGACGCAAGATCACTTTGCTCCATTGCCGCAACTCGTGGTGACTCACTTCTGGTGTCCTGCCAGAAACGTCGATCGTTACGCCGCTCCTGGGCGCGCTGACGGCGGAACTCGCGCTTTTCTTCCTCAAATTTTTCTCGTTCTGCTTGGGCACGTTCATAGGCAGTAATGATATCCTGCACTAAGCGATGACGCACCACGTCTTTCTCACTAAAGTATGCGAACTTGATGCCGTCGATTCCACGCAGAATCTGTTGTGCTTCTTTCAGACCCGACCGTGTGCCAGAGGGAAGATCAATTTGAGTGACATCGCCAGTAATCACTGCCTTGGAACCGTAGCCAAGCCGAGTCAGGAACATTTTCATTTGTTCAGGAGTCGTGTTTTGCGCCTCGTCAAGAATCACAAACGCATCGTTGAGCGTGCGTCCGCGCATGAACGCCAGCGGCGCAACTTCAATGGTCCCACGTTCAATCATTTTGCTGGCACGGTCATAATCCACCATGTCATACAAAGCGTCATATAATGGACGCAGATACGGATTAATCTTCTCCGCGAGATCACCGGGCAAAAAGCCTAGTTTCTCGCCAGCTTCGACAGCTGGACGAGTGAGCACGACTCGACTCACTTTGTGTTTCATCAATTCAGCGACGGCGACGGCCATGGCTAAATAGGTTTTGCCCGTTCCCGCCGGCCCTATGCCAAAGACAATGTCAAAGCAGCGAATCGCGTCAATGTACGCTTTCTGTGCGATGCTTTTCGGGGTAATCGTTCGTCGATTCGCTGAAATGTAGACCGTATCGAGAAAAATATCTTTCAGGTTTGCCGCGCGATCACGGCTGAGGATGCGGATCGCGTAGTCTACATCACTCGCATAGACCGGATAGCCATTTTGCAGAAGACCATACAGTTGTGTTGCGACCCGACCCGCGAGGGTTCGTTGTTCTTCGTCGCCGGTGATCAGGAGGGCGTTCCCCGCAGTCGCCATCTTGACACCCACAGCCTTCTCAATACCGCGCAGATGTTCATCCTGGTGCCCCAAGAGGTCGTGAAAGAAACGATGGTTCTCGAATTGGATGCGAGAGGTATTGTCGTTAACGTGCTCCAAGTGTGCTGTTCTCCTCCCTTATACTCCTTTTCCTACTAGCTCATACACTTTTTGCAGGGCTTCATCTAGGCGCGAAGCATCTTTTCCACCAGCCTGGGCAAAGTCTGGTCGCCCACCACCTCCACCACCAACTAAGGGAGCGATTTGCTTGATAATGTTCCCAGCGTGATGACTTTTCATTACGTCTTTGCTGACGGCAGCCAATAGCACCACTTTGTCACCTTGTACTGCGCCAAGTACAATGACCGCAGGCTGCAATTTATCACGCAGCCGATCGGCCATTTCACGGAGAGCCTTATCGTCAACTCCTTCGACGCGGCTCGCCACCACCGTGACACCATTGACCTTCTGCGCTCGCGATTCGATGTCACCACTTTGCGAACCCGCCAGCTTACTTTGTAACTGGGCAAGCTGTTTTTCAAGTTCACGTTGTTGGGTAAGAAGCTTCTCAACTCGCTCAGCCGCGTCTTCTTCCGAACCTTTGAGAATGTTGCTTACGTCTTTGAGAATCTGCTCGCGTTGCCGCACCCAATCGAGCGCACCCTCACCAGTTGTTGCTTCGATACGCCGAACACCGGACGCAACACCAGCCTCGGCTTTCAACTTAAATAAGCCGATGTCGCCAGTACGGTTCACATGCGTACCACCGCAAAGCTCCGTCGAGAAATCTCCCATCTTCAGCACGCGGACACGTTCGCCATACTTCTCACCAAAGAAAGCTAGGGCGCCACTCTTCAGCGCATCATTCAGAGACATTTCCTGGTTGGTAACCACGGCATTCTCACGGATATGGGTATTCGCGATGTCCTCAATACGTTCGAGGGCGTCATCTTTGACCGGGCTAGTATGAGTGAAATCGAAACGCAGACGGTCAGGCGTCACCAACGAACCCGCTTGCTTCACGTGCGTGCCAAGAACTTCACGTAGCGCGGAATGCAGAATGTGCGTAGCTGAATGGCTCAGTCGCGTGGCTTCGCGTCGCGCAGCGTTGATCACCAACTTCACTTTGTCACCAGCCTGAATTGCTCCGCGTACAACCTTTCCACGATGAACCGTCAGGAACGCTTGCGGTTTCTGGGTATTCGCGATTTCTACAAGGTCGCCGCGAGCAGTTTCGATCTTGCCAGTGTCACCCACTTGACCGCCAGACTCACCGTAGAAGGGTGTCTCAGCGGTGACAATTTCAACCTCCTGACCTTCACGTACTGAACCGGTTTGCGCCTCGCCATTGACCAGAACCGCGAGAACCTCAGATTCCCATTCAACAATGCGATCGCCAGCAAACTTCGAGCGCAAGTTCGTGAGCCCGGCACTAATGTACACCGTTCCTTTTTGTCCTTCGCGGGCACGGTCACGTTGCTCTTTCATTGCGTGGGCGAACCCCGCCCGATCAAGCGTGAGTCCTTCAGAGGATAAGAAATCCTCGGTCAGATCGAGTGGAAAACCAAAGGTGTCATACAAGCGGAAAGCAACCTCTCCACTCAAGGTTGAGCTACCGCTCTGACGAACTGTCTGGAGCTCCTGTTCAAGCAATCCCAACCCCCTGCCCAGAGTATCAGCAAAGCGTTCTTCTTCGTTCCGCACCACCTCAGTAACGTAGCTCTTACGCTCGACCAACTCGGGATAGGCTGAGCCAAATAGCCGAACAACACTCTCTGTGACTTGAGAGAAAAAAGTTCTTTCAAAACCAAGTAAACGCCCGTGACGCAAGGCGCGCCGCATAATACGCCGCAGCACATACCCGCGACCTTCGTTAGTTGGTCCGACACCATCAGCAATGACAAAAGCCGCAGCCCGTGCGTGGTCGGCAATCACCCGAAACGAGATATCGTTCTCAGGATCATTACCATAATGCTTGCCGCTGATCTCTTCGGTCGCACGAATAATATCCCGCAGCAGATCAGTGTCATAATTCCCGCGCACATTCTGCAACACAGCCGTCACCCGTTCCAGACCCATGCCGGTGTCTACATGCTTCGCGGGCAACTCAGAGAGTGATCGATCGGGGCTCCGGTTGTACTGAATGAAGACCAGGTTCCACAACTCAATGTAACGTGGGCAACCTCCGTTCACTTGACAGGTATGACCCGGCGTATTCTCTCGCTCGCACACCCCTGGACCGCGGTCGATGTGGATTTCTGAGCATGGGCCACATGGACCGGTCTCGCCCATTTCCCAGAAGTTATCCTTCTCGCCGAAGCGCTGGATCTGGTCTTTGTTGATGTCAGTTTGTTTGCGCCACCACTCTTCGGCTTCGTTATCGGTTTTGTAGACGGTCGCCCAGAGTTTGTCCTTGGGTAGCTTCCATACTTCCGTTAGTAACTGCCACGCCCAGAGAATCGCCTCTTTCTTGTAATAGTCACCGAACGACCAGTTCCCCAGCATCTCAAAAAAAGTGTGGTGGTAGGTATCGCGGCCAACTTCTTCGAGGTCATTGTGTTTACCAGAGACGCGGAGACACTTTTGCGAGTTGACGACACGCGACTGCGTCGGTTTTTCTATACCAAGGAAGATGTTCTTGAACGGCACCATTCCCGCGTTAGTAAACATTAAGGTCGGATCACTTGCAGGAATAAGCGATGCACTCGGAACGATTTGATGGCCTTGTTGCGCAAAGAAACGAAGGAAGCTGTCACGGATTTCTTTACCAGTCATTCTCAGTCTCTCTGTTTTTCCGTTTTCTCGTCTTTCTGTCTCTATCTCTGTCTCTATTCGTTGTCTTAGTCTATTGCTGTCTCGCAGGCATTAACTGGGGCCTCACCGAGGAGACTCTCAACTACGTCCTGAGCATAGCCACGACGGAGCAGAAAGCGAAACGCCCGCGCATACTGCTGTGGTTGTTTTAGCGCGTCCGCGGAGAAACGGCTAGCGAGGAGTTGGCGGGCAGATTGGAGTTCTTCTACGGTTCCGCTGGATTCGAGCGCTTGCTCAATGACTTGCGCAGCGATGCCTTTTTGCAACAGTTTGGCTTTAATACCCTGCACCCCCACACCTCGTGTCCGTAAACGCTCAGTTTGATCGGCAGCCAGACTGGCATCGTTCAGGTATCCCTGCTCTTTCAGGCGAGTGAGCGTGCGGGAGACGGCTGTTTCAGTAAAGCCTTTGGTGAGCAGTTTGTCAGCCAGTTCCTGCTCGCTATGCGCGCGGCGACCGAGCAGACTGTAGGCGTAGTCGAGCGGAGTAAGGGACGATTGCGGATTGCGGATTGCCCCCCGACGGAGGGGGCAGGCGGATTGCG
>JAYVFX010001044.1:0-3452 GCA_043772795.1 Deltaproteobacteria bacterium | reverse complement strand
TGAAAAAAAACCAACGACTCCCTCTAGCCCAACCAACCCAGAGTCTCGCTCTGCACGATCTTCAACACCTGGTGGAAGTGAAAAGACGAAGAGCAATGTTTCCTCCGAGACACTCTCTGAGGAGAAGATCCCTCCAACTCCGGCACCAACAGCAGTAACCAAACCGACCACTGTCGCACCAGTTCAGCCCACCGCAAGGCCTTCTTCTACTAGTAAGCCCATTGATATTGCCCAGGCCTCATCTCCTACAAAACGCGAGCGTCCGCGAACTTCGCGAGTAGGTAAAGAGCCGCTTCCTCCTCCTGTTTCCTCTGACAGCTCTTCTCTCTTAGGCCCGTCTGGAGAATTCCGTCCTATTTCCATCACAGATTACTCTGGCCGGAAGATTTCTCTTGATTTTAAGAATGCAGATATCCACGATGTATTCCGCATTCTCGCTGATGTCAGCGATCTCAACATCGTTGCAACCGATGATGTGAAGGCACGGGTAACCCTGCGATTAGTTGAGATTCCGTGGGACCAGGCTCTAGATGTCGTGTTACAGGCAAATGGGTTAGAGAAGACTCGCGTCGGGAACGTCATCACCATCTCGACAACCAGACGTCTTGAAACAGAACGGAACGCACGGTTGTTAGCCCGTAACGCACAACAAAAACTTGCATCTCTTGAGACGGCGTACGTGAAGATCAACTACGTCAAGGCCGTAGATATTGTTTCGATCCTGACGAGAGAGATAGAACAGCAGGCAACTCTGGGAGGGAGCGGAACATTGGGACCAGCAGCAGCAGTAGGGGCGGCAGGGGCAGCAGGAGGAAAAAATCAACAGATCGCACTCCTGTCACCTCGTGGGACTATCGCTTCCGATCCAACGACGAACATCGTCATTGTCCGTGATGTTGCCGACCGCATCGCCTCAGTTAAGCAATTCATTAGCAACATCGACGTCCAAACTCCACAAGTTGTGATTGAGTCATACATCATCACAACCAATGAGAATTTGAACCGCGACCTTGGTATACAGTGGGGTTATCAGTATGCCGCAAGTCCTCAAACCGGCAATGCTACTGGTCTCAATTTTCCAGGAACGATTGGCTTGGGCGGCGTTGATGGTTTGCTTAATAAAGGAACGGGAGGGGTCCCCTTCATGGTCGATTTTCCATCAAGCGCCAGAGCAGGAGCAGGCTCAGTCCTTGATCTGGCACTCGGCTCGTTGACTGGAAGCCAAGCATTGAACGTCCGTCTCAGTGCGCTTGAGAACCAAGGAAAAGCGCGAGTAGTTGCACGTCCTCGAGTAGTAACTCTCAATAATAAGGTGGCAGAAATTAAATCTCGCCGTATCGTCCGTGTACCTGTGATCTCAGGAAGAACTTCTATTGTCACAGGGGCAGGAGGTGGCGGAGACTCGGGAAGTGCTTTCCAGGAATTCGATGTCGGGATTACGCTAAAGATTACTCCGCAGATTTCCTCCGACGGGTTTGTTCTTTTAGAGATTGCAGCTGAATCAAGTGAACTGACAGATCCCAGCATCCAAGTAGGAGGAAGCGGAAACGCGTTCCCGGTGATTCCGGATTCCCTTTCGCGGACGACAAGCTCAAGCGTCTTAATTCGCGCAAACGATACGTTCGTACTTGGAGGCATTTTCCAAGACAACATGAGGCAGACCGAGAAGGGGATTCCCTACCTTAGGGACACTCCAGGAATCGGGTGGCTTTTCCGTGGCAACACCAGAAGCAAGAACAAAGACGAATTGATGGTCTTTATTACGCCGAAGCTTGTGGCTGGAAATGGAATGATAGGACTCCCGACTGCGCAACAACTATGGGAGAACCGGCCACGAGAGGCTGCCCCAACAGCTTCGAGTAATACAGCAACGAAGACACGGTAAAGGAAGAAAGCCGAACAACTGCTTTACAAAAGAGTAGTACTAGAGAGTCTAGAAGTCTAAGAGCTCGTGGATGTGGATGGAGGATGAGGATGGAGCTCTTAGACTTGTGGACTCCCCAAAAAGAAAGGAAGTAAAAAAGTAGCATTCTTTGTCACTAGAGGAGATGGCCGGGACGGTCGGAGGCTTGGCGGCTGAGAGCTGGCACGCTTAAATGTGGTGGCGCGGCGGGGTGGTGGAAGCGAGGGACGGCAGGCTTTTAGCTTCGAGCCTCCGACCGTCCCTGTCGGAGGTGGGGAAAGATGTGGAGTGTGGTGAGGAAGACAGGACGGCTATGGGGGCGGAATCTGAGTTCCGCCCCTATCATCTCTCTCCGACAATGCAATCTCTAGTATGCGAACGGAACCCATGTTAGGAAACGGAAGCAGCGTGCCGTTTACGCTGCCATTAAAAGATAGAGGACGAATATATCATGCTCCGTTTCTTTACTGCGGGCGAGTCACATGGTCCGTGTCTGACAGCGATTGTTGAAGGTGTTCCAGCGGGAGTGCCAATTGATGTTGCAACTATTAACCAAGACTTAGCTCGTCGACAACAAGGGTATGGTCGTGGTGGGCGGATGAAGATCGAAAAAGACGAGGTTCAGCTCCGTTCAGGAGTGCGGTGGGGAGAAAGTTTAGGATCACCTATTACTCTCGTGGTTGACAATAAGGATTGGAGAAACTGGGAAAAACGCATGTCGCCGTTTGCAGAGGACCGAGACGAAAAAATAGCGGTCACTCGTCCTCGACCAGGGCATGCAGATCTCACCGGAGCCTTGAAATACAACCATAAAGACGTACGAAACATCCTCGAGCGTGCCAGTGCGCGGGAGACGACGGCTCGCGTGGCAGTCGGTGGACTTGCGAAGTGCGTATTACGCCCGTTCAACATTCGTGTCATGGGCTATGTAGCGGAGATTGGCAATATCGTTGCCGACCATACGCAGTTAACGGCAGAGGAAATTTTCGCTCGGGCAGAAGTTTCTTCCGTACGCATAGCTGATGCCCGCGCTGAAGAACAGATAGTGAGCTTGATCGATCAATGCAAGAAACAAGGAGATACTCTGGGCGGCGTTGTCGAAGTGGTAGCGACTGGTTTGCCACCAGGGCTGGGAAGTTTCGTCCATTGGGATCGGAAACTCGACGGACGGCTGGGACAGGCCTTGTTGAGCTTACAAGCAGCTAAAGGCGTAGAGATTGGTCTAGGTTTTGGTACCGCACGGTTGCCAGGATCGCAGGTACACGACGAAATTTCCTTCGATCACGAAAAAGGGTTTGTGCGGCACAGTAACAACTCCGGTGGGACCGAAGGAGGCATGAGCACGAGCGAGCCTCTACGAGTACGTGTGGCATTTAAGCCACTATCAACCCTGATGCGGCCATTGCATTCGGTGGATCTTCTCACCAAAGAGCCAGTTGAAGCAACCATTGAGCGGTCTGATGTCTGTGCCATCCCAGCAGCAGCAGTCATCGCTGAGAGCGTTGTTGCATTTGTCGTGACCCAAGCCTTTTTAGAAAAATTCGCTGGG
>JAYVFX010001043.1:0-12522 GCA_043772795.1 Deltaproteobacteria bacterium | reverse complement strand
AATAGGTTATTCCCTGACAATTACTACGGCGTCTTCCAAGGTTTTCGCGGTGCCGTCATGAAAGTAGGGGGCAGTCAAGGCGACATTGCGCAACATCGGGACCTTGAAGACAAATTTGTCGTCCTCATTTTTGGTGACGTTGAAGCGACCGAAGTCCGGCTTGGTAACGTTGCCACGATCAGAGAAATAATCGCCCAGGAGGCCAAAGGTTTGGAACATTTTTCCACCAACTCCCGCGCCTTGGTGACATTGAACACAGCCAAGCTCTCGGAAGAGGTTATAGCCCTCTTTTTCCTCGGCGGAGATGGCGTTCTGGTCGCCACGCATGAATTTGTCGAATCGCGAGTCAGGTGTCACGAGCGAACGTTCAAATGTTGCAATTGCGTCTCGTACGCTTTCTTTGGTGATGCCGTCAGGATAGAGCGTCTTGAACGCCGAGACATAGGCTGGAAAAGCTTTGATCTTGTTCAGAACCTCCGGCCAGGTCATGCCCATTTCTTTAGGATTTTCGATGGGACCGTCAACTTGTTCTTCCAACGTGTTTGCCCGGCCATCCCAAAACTGCTTAAAATTGAGCGAGGCGTTAAAGACTGTCGGGGAGTTAATCTCTCCCTCTGCTCCTTTCACCCCAGTCGAGCGCGCTTTGCGATCGACCCCTCCCGTTTTGAGATCATGACACGTTGCACAGGAGACTTTATTATCGCGGGACAGTTGCGATTCGTGGAACAACTTGTCACCCAAAGCGACTTTCTGAGGGTCAAGACCGACTGCGGCCGGGATCGGTTGCAGCGGTTCTTTCCGTGTCATAGTTTTCTTGACGGTTGTTGTCTGATCCATAGACGGTGATCCACTTTGTGCGGATACGCTTTGCGTGATCAGGAACGCAGTTGACAGGAATAACACAGATATCGTCAGACGCTGCGGCATAATTTCACCTCTCAAGCGATGGACGTATACGAACATTGCGGGGATAGGGTATAGAGGGCTGCTCGTCTTTTTTTTATCGGTGTTACTCTTACGAACTTTAGGAATACTCGCTATCGGCGAGACTCCACGGAGAAGGTTAGGAAACTATAGGAACGGGGCTCTGCAGTTGGAAGGAACAACGAAGATGATATTCCCACGACTCGACGAAGAACGTGCTTTGTGGCGGCAAGGGGTGAGCGCTGTGGCCGGAGTTGACGAAGTCGGCATGGGACCATTGGCTGGGCCAGTAGTTGCCGCGGCAGTGATCTTTCCCCCTGACCTCACTTGCGAAGAAGGCCTACCGGATATTTTCCCGCACGATGTTCGTGATTCAAAAACGCTGACCCCGAAAGCTCGCGTGCGATTAGATCTGGAGATTCGCAACCTTGTAGCGGGAGTTGGTATTGGAGTCGTTGAGGTTGAAGAAATTGACCGGATCAACATCTACCAAGCCGGCATGAAGGCTATGCGTCTAGCGTTAGCGCAACTTTCTGTGACCCCTGAACACGTATTGATTGATGGTCGTTCGCTTAAGGACCTCGCTGTTCCGCAAAGTACGTTCATTAAAGGCGACCGTGATGTGTACTCGATTGCGGCAGCGTCAATTGTTGCCAAGGTGTATCGTGATCGCCTCATGGCTTCACTGGATGTTCAGTATCCTGGGTATGGCTTTGCGCGACACATGGGATACGGAACGCCGGCGCATCGTGAGGCGATTCGGCGCCTAGGCCCGAGTCAGGTGCATCGGCGGTCGTTTCGGTTGCTTGAGATCCAAACCGGTGTGAAGTAAAACATGGCCGGGGAGAGAGTATCGCCTATCCAAAGTTAGCGGATCTTGTTGGTTAGAGCAGATGGTGAAATGGGAGAGCTGTTCCGAAAAGGTGCACTTGCCATTCGTTGGAGTTTGAGGAAGGGCCAATTGGTAACTACAGGAGAGAAGTATCAATATGCAGTAGGTTTGGCGAGATATCACTGACTGTCGCTGATGGAATATCGCGCGAAAAATCCCATGCGCCAACGATGCTGGTGAGGAGCTGCGGCGGTATCGTGCCGTTTTTCAATACTTCCATCTCGGTGCGAGTCAAAGCACGATTGGCCAAGCGTGGGCTGTCGATTTTGCCGTTGTACTTGCCGTCGAGTTTGCCTTTGCCGGTTCCTGTACGCCATGCCGCAAACATGAGCGGTGACTGGTTACTTCCCAGACTCTTGGTCTTGGCTTTGGCACGAAGGTCGGCGGTGTCGTTTACCAGCGGATAACTCACAAGCGGTTCTTGGTAGAGAACAACCTGTTGGGTCTTCGCGTCATAACTTGCTGCAACGAAATACCACTCCCGTGCTAACATCGGCTTCTTCGTTGCGATCCTCTCTTCCTGGCTACGTCCGTCACCGAGCACCAACGTGAGCGAACCATCATGTTCGGAGATGACCAGTGCAAATCCGGGTTTGTCGCGATTGTGGAACTTGGCGGCGATGACTTGTCGGCCTTTGCCCGGTGTCGTCGGCCAAATCATCGCCTGGACGGTGAAGCTTTGCAGGTCTTCCAACCGTGGATGGTTCGGGACGGAGATATACGACGTCTTCGACATTGGTGAAGACCTGATCTTTCAGAATTTTGACCGGCTTCCCACGTTCGCCAGGAAGCAAACCTAGCGTCCACTCTTTGTGAGGTTTTGTACAAATCAGAACATATTTGTCTTTGGCAGCTTCTCCACGAAAGACGTTGAGCACGCGCTGGAGCTTGGGACTATGGTGGCCGATTGGTTTCTGCTGGAATTCTTCCACAACTGAATGATCCGGCTGACTAACCTTGTAGAGGAAAGCCATTGCCCTACCTCCCTTAAGATTGCGAGAATCGTGGTTGAACCGCGCCCGATCTTCAATGCCGCGTGCGAGTTTGTCAACCGCTCGTGTTGTATCGCAATGATTTTGAGGAGTAGGCCGAGGAGGTGTCATTCCTCCGAAAAAGGAACGGACGAGAGGACTCTGTCATTGCGAGGAGCCGCAGGCGACGAAGCAATCTCTGCCCACAAATGAGATTGCTTCGCTGCGCTCGCAATGACGACCCCGTGGGGCTGGGTATTTTTCCATGCGTACGGTTGCATCGTAGATGCATGACGGAATTGCGCCCATCATATTTGAGGAGATGAACCACTAAGAGTCAGGAATTTCATTGTTCAATGACCTGATGGCGCAATGTCTCAAGGGCTCAATTCTTTGATCAGCGCTTTTGCATCCTGCAAATCCTTCGTCTCAAAGCCTTCCGTAAACCAGTGGTAGACTTCGGATAACAGCATGTGTGCTTCATCGAGCCGGTTACGTGATACGTGTTGCGTGTTTCGTGAAGCGTACGTCGCTTGTTGTTGCCGGAGACGGACGAGGCTCATCACTGCTCGTAACTCCAGCGACTTGGCCTGTTGCTGCCGAGCGATGTCGATGGCCTTCAGAAAACACGCCTCGGCCTCTGTGGAACGATGAGTGATGAACGATGAACGATGAATAGAAGAAGAGACTCGACCCTTTTTCTTGGTCTTCCGTTCATCATTCTGCATTCTGCGTTCTGCATTTAAAAGAAGTTCTCCCTTAATTCGATACAACTCCGCCTCGTAGTCACACTCTTCGGTTCTGTTTACTGCCGTCAGCATCTGCTCCAGCACAGATAACCCTTCCTCTGCCTGCCCAACTTTCCCCCATGCCTCGGCCAACAGAGCAACAACACGTGTCGTCGCTAACTCTGCCCCTGTGGCCCGGAAGGCTGTAAGCCCCTTGCGTACTTGGGCAATCCCTTCCTCCGTTTGTCCCTGCTCGATTAGCGCCCAGCCTCTCAGAATAGTGCCGAACGCCAAGAAAAAAGGGAATCCTTGCTGAGAACACAGCTCAACCGCTGCCTCTGCGTGCTCTTGGGCTGCGGGTCCCTCGCGACGACATTGATGTGTCAAGGCAAAAAAGACCTGGGCTGCGGCGAGGCTCAATTCATGACCTACGTTCTGGGCCACGGCAAGCGCCTCTTGGTTCTTTTTCAGCGCTTGGTCCGGATAACCAAGCAAGCAGAGATTCCAGGCGGCAAGAAGCAGGCAAAATACCCCCGGGTCTTGTCCATAGAGGAACGCATGGGAATGGTGTCGCACGGGATCGTAGAGGGCGATCCCATGATCGAGATGTTCTTGAGCAGCAACGAGCTCGCCTCGGAACACCAGCGCCTGTCCTAAGGCGAAATGCGCTTCGAGGAGAAGCGCCGAATCGTGGATACTTTGGGCTAAGCTGAGGAGGCGCTCCGCGAGTTCGTGCGCCGTTTGTATCTTCCCGCGGAGCAAATAGAAGACATACAGCCCCCGCAGAATGGGAAACAATTGCGAGGTCTCACCGATTTCCTGACTCAGTTCTCGGGCTCGGGTATAGACCGCTTCTACCTCGGGGGCACCGTACCCATGCAGGGCTTGGAGCGGAGACCCCAAGGCAACTTGCAGGGCGAGTTCTTGCTGTCTGCGCTCTGAGGTGTCTGGAAACGTCGCCAGTAACTCCAGTCCCCGAGTGAAGTGTCCAGTTGCCTCCTGGTATCCATGCTGGCGCAGCGCATTGTGCCCGGCTCGCTGTCGATACTGTACAGCTCGGGGAAGGTCTCCTCCCCGCTCAAAATGCACAGCAAGTTCTGCGGCAATCTCGTGCGCCCGCGCACCGTAGATCTGCTCTTCTCCATCTCCCACCCGCCGGTGCAACCGCAACCGCCGCATAGTTGGGATCTGTTCGTAGAGCACCGCTTGATATAGCGCATGCAGAAATTGGTAACTGCCGCAAATAGTCCCGTCCGGCAATACCCTCGGCTCCTGCGCTTGCAGGAATTGTCCGCGTTTGACTAATTCGTCGCACCACTCTTCCACCTGCTCCACCGGCGCGTCTGTCCCAGCGGCAACTGCTGCCGCGGAAAACATGACCCCGACGACGCTCGCCACTTCCAACAGCCGTTGCTGTTCCTCGCCGAGCCGTTCAATGTGTTTTTCAATCAATTGCCGTAAACTTTCCGGCACCCCACGCCCGACCTCTTCAACTGGGGAGTGCAGTTGCCAGCACCCGTCCACTGCTGCGATCACTCCTTGTGCGGACAGATACTCCACCATGTTGACGACAAACAACGGATTGCCATCGGTACTGCGGTGAATCGCGGTCCCTAACCCCGACGGGAACTGGTGTCGGGCGTACCGTCGCGTCAGGTAGTGCGTCACTTCTTCTGCCGACAAAAAGGGCAGCCACAGTTCCTCACTCTGCCCCTTAGCGACAAGCTCTTGCTTTACGGCTCTGAGGGGGTGGCCACTCAGGCTCAGATCGGACGGACGATAGGTGCCAATGATCAACAGCCGCGCCGATGCTGCCTGTTGTGCCACCGCCGCCAACCAGTCTACGGTCGAGGCATCGGCCCAATGCAAGTCCTCCAACCACAACACTAACGGGTGCTGTGCTGTCAACATCTCCATGGCTTCGACCATCTCCCGTAACATGCGCTCACGCGTGGCACCGAACACCCGCTGTTGCAACGCCTCCAATTCTTCCGCAGCCAGCAGCGCGGGCATCTGCACCAACCACGTCGGGGCATACTGCTGCAAAATCTTGACGAACTGCTCTCCATCTGGTTCCCGCCCAATCCGCCCTAGGGCTTCGAGGACCGGTAGGTATGCCTCGCCCGCGCCATGCTGCTCGACACACTGGCCACGACCCAGCCACGGAAGAGGGTCTAGAGTCTGGAGTCTAGAGTCTAGGGTCTGAAAAGGGGAAACGTCTTGATTTCCTGACGCTAGACGCTGGACACTAGACACAAGACTCTGAAGAAAGGTCTCAACGAGTGTAGTTTTGCCAATCCCTGGTTCGCCGGTGACAAACACCATCTGCCGTTCGCCGCGCATCGCGTTGGCAAACAGACTGTGAAGATGTGCCAGCTCCGCCTCACGACCGACCACGGGAACGTCTAGGGTCTGGCGTCTAGGGTCTAGGGTCTGACCCAGCACTGCTGCTCCTTGGCTTTCTGACTCTGGACGCTGGACTCTAGATTCTAGACTGGAGCGGGGAGGCGTGGTGAGCGGGGCGATAAACCGATGCCCGCGTCGTGGCACAGTCTCGATAAGCCGTGGCTGCTGTGAGTCATCGCCGAGAATGTGGCGCAAATCGCGGATATATCCTTTGAGAATGCCGTCGCTCACATGCGTGCCTGGCCATACTGCATTCAGTAACTCCTCTTTCGTGACTAAACGCCCCGCCTGTTCTACCAGGAACCGCAGCACAGCAAAGGTCTTCGGTCGCAGCGGTACGAGTTGGTTCTCGCGCCACAATTGTTCGTTGAGCAGATCTAAACGAAACGGTGGAAAGATAAGTTGTTCAGTCAGTTGTATACCCTCCTCCACACTGTAGCGGCTCTGTACCACCCTCTGTGGCAAAATTCCACCGATATTCTACCGGTATTTCACCAATATTCCACCGTATCCCTCGCATGCAACTCTCGTACTCCACCACGGCGATTGGTATTGTTCTGCCATGACGAAAGCGAGGAAAGACGCGATGAAAACGCCACGTCAGATACGCACGACAACCCCAGCGCCAATGACCATCGACGTGCCGCTGTCACCACACTGGGCGTTTGTGGTGCAGTTCCGCGCGCTCTCGGGAGGGCCAGCGTACGAGGCTGGCCGTGTCGAGCACTTGGTGTCTGGTCGCACGAGCCATTTTCAGTCGCTGGAAGAGTTAAGGGCGTATCTCAGCGCAGAACTGTGCGCGGCTGAGAGCGTGGCAAAGCAGTAAATACGCGTAGCACGCCGGGGCTTGGTCGAAGTAGAGAAGGGGGGAGCAAGCATGAACGTCATCACCTTGCCGGTTCAGCACAGATCGCAATCACAGCAACCGCTGGTCATGCAGAAAGAAGGAGTCAGCAGTAGGGAACTGTCCGAAGTCCGAAGTCCGAAGTCCGAAGTCCAAAACTCTCTATCCCTAACACCCAGCACCCAATACCCAGCACCCCTCCTGGTCGGAAGAGCTGCCGAACTTGCCCATCTGCACCGTCTGTTTACCAACGCGATGCACGGCGAGCGGCAGATCGTCTTCGTCTCTGGTGAAGCGGGGATTGGCAAGACCACGCTGGTCGACGCGTTTCTGGCGCAGATCCGCGATCGTATCGATGTCCGCATCACTTCCGGCCAGTGTGTGGAACAATACGGTCCGGGCGAAGCCTATCTGCCACTGCTGGAAGCGATCGCACGGCTATGTCGAGGGCCAGGAGGTGAGCGGCGTATCGCGGCGCTTCAGCGCTATGCCCCAAGTTGGCTGGCGCAATTACCGAGCCTACTGGAGCCTCAGGAATTTGAGCGATTGCAGCAACGCGCGCACGGCACGAGTCGCGAGCGCATGCTGCGCGAGATGGCCGAGACGGCAGAGGGGTTCTCTGCGAACCGCGCTCTGGTGTTGGTGTTGGAAGACTTGCACTGGAGCGATGTGTCGACGCTCGATTGGATAACGTACATGGCGCGGCGGCGTGAACCGGCTAAGCTCTTGATCATTGGCACGTATCGTCCGACCGACGTACTGGCCAGCAATCACCCCCTGCGCGGAATCGTGCCAGAGCTGCAGGCGCGGGGCCACTGTGAAGAGTTGCCGCTCACCCCGCTCGCTGAAGAGGCGATTGCGGAATATCTGATCGAGCGGTTTGTGGTAGGGGCGACCGGCCGGTCGCCCCTACAAGCGATGGCGCCGGTACTCCACCGCCGCACGGGCGGTAATCCGTTATTTGTTGTCAACACAGTGGACGACCTTATCCAGCAAGGCGTGCTGAACGAAGAGGCGGGACGGTGGGCACTCCGCGCCGACGCAGCGAGAGCCATCAGCGAAGGCGTACCCGACAACCTGCGCCAATTGATCGAGTGGCAGCTAGAGCGATTACCAGAGGCGGCGCAGCGAATACTGAAGGTCGCCAGTGTCGCCGGGGTGGAGTTTGCCACAGCAGAGGTAGCAGTGGGAACCTCAACCGCGCAGGACGGCATCGAGGCGACCTGTGAAAGACTGGCGCGCACCGGGCAATGGTTGCGGGCGGCAGGCGTAGCAGAATGGCCAGATGGGACGATCAGTGGGCGTTACAGCTTTCTCCATGCCGTGCATCACGAGGTGGTGTATGCGCAGTTGGCTGAGGTGCAGCGGGTACAACTGCATCGGCGCCTCGCCACACGAAAAGAGACGGCGTATGGCGAGCGGGTAGGAGAGGTTGCTGCTGAGCTCGCGGTACACTTTGAGAAGGGGCGAGACCTGCAACGGACGGTACACTATCTGGGAAAAGCCGGAGAGAATGCCGTACGTCGCAGTGCGCATCAGGAAGCGATTGCGCACCTGCAGAGAGGACTAGAGCTGCTCCAAACGTTCCCTACCACCCCTGAACGCGACGAGCGGGAACTACGGCTCGACCTCGCCCTGGTCGAGTCGCTCATTGTCACGAAAGGGTATGGAGCGCAGGAAGTCGAGCGCGCCTGTGCCCGCGCCCGGGAGTTGTGTCGCCAGGGAGGTGAACCCCATCAGCTCTTGCTTGTCCTGTTGGGACTTTCCGGGTGGTATTTGGCACGGGCCGAGTTACAGCCGGCCCGGGAGCTAGGGGAGCAGCTCCTGCGCCTGGCTCACAGCGCCCACGACCCAACCCTCCTGCCAGCGGTTCACCTTGTGTTGGGGCAGCCCTTGTTTCATCTCGGTGAGCTGGTCCTGGCGCATACCCACTTGGAGCAAAGCACCGTTCTCTACGACCGCCGGACGTACCACCCCCCTACCGACTCTAGCCGGCGAGACCCCGGCGTGGCCAGCCTCTGCTATGAGGCCTGGGTGCTGTGGCTCCTGGGCTATCCAGAGCAAGCGCTCAACCGCACCCACGCCGCTTTCAGCCTGGCCCAAGAACTCGCTGACCCCCTCGAGCTGGCATTGGCGCTGAACTATGCCTCTGGACTCCATTATTTCCGTCGGGAGCGCCAGACTGCCCAGGAACAAGCCGAGGCAGCGATAAGGCTGTCGACCGAGCGGGAGTTTCCGTTCTGGGCGGCGATGGGAACCCTGCTGCGGGGTTGGGCGCTGGCCATGCACGGACGGGGGGAGGAGGGGGTGGCTCAGATGTCCCAGGGGCTAGCCGCTTGGCGATCTATGGGAGCCGTGGTGGGGCAGCCGGGTTTCCTGGCAATGTTAGCCGAGGCGCAGGGCGAAGCGGGCCAGGCCGAAGAGGGGCTGCGCACGCTGGCCGATGGGTTTGCTCTCGTTGCCAAAACGGGGGAGCGGTACTATGAAGTGGAGCTGTATCGGCTCAAAGGGGAACTGACGCTGCAAAAAGGGGCTAGGGACTGGGGGCTAGGGACTGGTTCCGCCTCCCCACAAGCCCCCAGTCTCAAGCCTCAAGTCCCAAGTGGAGTGGCGCAGGAGGCAGAGGAGTGCTTCCTCAAAGCCATCGAGATAGCGCAACGCCAGCAAGGCAAGTCCCTCGAACTCCGCGCCGCCATGAGCCTCGCGCGGCTGTGGCAACGCCAGGGCAAGATCACCGAAGCACGGGAATTACTTGAGGAGATTTACGGATGGTTCACGGAAGGGTTTGACACGAAGGATTTGCAAGACGCAGCGGCGTTGCTGCGTGAGTTGGGCGGCCGCGTGAGGACAGGAGAAGAAAATCAAAAGGCAAAAGGCAAAAATCAAAAGTCAGAACAGGAAGAGGGGGAAACGGCGAAATGGGGAAATGGGGAAATGGGAAGAGTTGGTAGAGGTGGAGTGTTAGACCTCGAACCTCAGACTTCGGACCTCGGACTCCGGACTCCGGACTCTAGACTTCAGACGCCGGACGCCGCTTTCCGCTCTGAAGGCGAATACTGGACGGTGAACTTTGCCAGCACGACCTGCCGCCTCAAAGATGCCCGCGGCCTACACTTCATTGCCCAGCTGTTGCAACATCCGCACCAGGAGTTTCATGTCATCACTTTAATCACTATTGGTGCGGTTCTGAACGAAGAGCTCGCTGACGTTCATGCCTTTCAAGACCCAAGCCTGCCATGCGATAACATCGAGGGGTCCAGCGACGCCGGGGAAATGCTTGATCCTCAAGCGCGAGCGGCTTACAAGCAGCGGTTGAGCGAACTACGGGAAGAACTGGCCGAGGCACAGCGATTTCACGATCTGGGCCGAAGCGAGCAGTTGGCCGCAGAGATCGACTTTCTCACTCACGAACTGACTAGTGCAGTTGGTCTTGGCGGGCGGGCGCGGCGGGTGGGATCGCAGGCCGAGCGTGCCCGCGTGAACATTACCCGCGCCATCAAGATCGCCCTGCGCAAGATTACCGAGCATCATCCCGCCTTAGGACAGCATCTCGCCACGACCATCAAAACCGGTGCCTACTGCTCGTACACACCGGATACTCGCCTGCCTATCTTGTGGCAGGGATGAACGTGGTCAGAGTCGGACATACTTGTCGCCCCGTCATTCCGGGCAAGCAACGCGAGACCCGGAATCCAGGATGATCAAGCACGGACCTGTAGTTATGCCTCCTGGATTCCCGCTTTCGCGGGAATGACGCCTCCACACATTCACTATTCCTCATTTCCCCTCATTCGCCGTTCATCGTTCATCACTTGCAGCGAACAATTGTTCCACCATTTGTTACGCCTTCTTCAACAGAACACACAGTGCACTACAACAGCGAAAGGAGGCGCGAGAGAGGAAAGCAACGGCAACGCGGAGATCGAATGACTAACCACGGACAACAAACGGCTCCTAATGGAAAGAAACGCTCTCCACATTTTCACGAAAGGAAACAAGTCATGACAGCACAGAAAAAAGGACTATGGCGGACGATTGCGACGGTAAGCATTGGCCTCATCTTGGGCGTGAGTGTTTTTACTTGGATGACACAACTGCCGCCGCCGCCGGAGCAGCAAGTCCAGACCGACTCTCAAGATGACCAACGGTTAGTGAAGCTTGAGCAAGCTGTGATGACGTTGACGCAAGCTGTGCAAAGCAGCCAGACGAAAGTCTCATCTCCTGAGCCGACGCGTGTGACTGCGTCAGCGAACAGCGAGGTCTCACGACAAGATCTCGCGCAAATCATCCGCGAAGAAGTCCGCAACGCAGTCGCTAAAGAAAGCCCCGAGGCGCAACGCGCGAAAGAAGAAGCCATCGCCGAAGCCAAAATCCTCAATTCACCGGAGAACAAAGCCGCGTATCAAAACGCATCGAGCGTAGTGACGACTGCCGTAGCCGCCAAACGCTGGACCGAAGAAGACAAAGAGACCTTTCGCTCCGCGTTTGGTCAATTGACGAACAATCAACGCATGGAACTGATGAATGTTCTGGCCCCGGCGATCAATAATGGCGAGGTCAAAGTCGAAGTGCACGGGCCGCTGTTTTGAAGGTTGAGGCCCTTGAAAAAGACGAAACGGAGAATCGGAGACGGGGAGAATCGGAGAACGTCATTGCGAGCCTCCTTCGACGAAGCTCCTCGCAATGACAAGAACTGACGGTTCGCAGATAAGCTGTTAAGTGGTCGAAAGCTCGCTGATGAAATCAGCCACTGCCACGGGTTTTTTCACGGCACGGGTCGCACGTTCGCGTTTGAGTCGATCGAGGGTATGCATAGTCTCTGCTGTCAGATAGCTCTCGCCACAGGCAGAACAACTCACTACCGGAACATTTTGAATGACGAGCAGATCCTCCCCTTTTCCGTAACTGCGCGTTACGTGCCGTAGCCGAGCACTTGCTTTGCCACAAATATCACACACCATTCGACAGCTCCTTTTCCGCGTCATAGACTGTCAAGATCACAACCCTACCACTCGGACTGAGCTTGGTCACAAGCCCAATCCGTCGGTTATCTTCAGCGTTACCGAATACCACATACTTCCATTCGTTCGTGTCGCGATCCTTTTGCCGCTCAATAATTTCTCCTGTCAGGAGAGCATGTTCCACATCCGACCACAACAAATGATCATTATCCATCTCCTCGTCCGCATGAATTGTCACGACGTACTGCTGCGTACGGATCTTTTCTCGAATGCGCAAGAGAATACGCTCAAACACCGCTCCTCACTTCCTCTGTAACATCCTCTACACCACATACCATTCTGCATGGCAAGGCTCTTGTCGGTCGCGCCACCTTTTCACGGAAGTATTCATGCACCAGCATGCCGCCTCATCTCATCACTCGGTAAACCCCAACTCTAGCAGAGACTTCTTTTCCTCCCCTTTAGCCTTCAGCCTACAGCCTCTAGCCTTTTCACATTCCTCACTCATTACTCGCCACTCATTACTCATCACTCTACACGAGTGAACAATTGTTCCACCATTTGTTACGCCTTCTCTACAGAACACATACTGCAACGCTAACGACAAGAAAAAAAGGGGCACCACAACATGATCCACCAATAACTTAGCAGGCTGGCAAAGGCGTAGAGGCAACAACATTAACTTCATCAGAAAGGAGAATAACAACATGAAGACAAATCTGAAGAAAATGCTAGGTCTTGCAGCTCTCGGCATGACCCTGTTGAGCAATACTGTTCCGACGTGGGCAGGCTCTGC
>JAYVFX010001042.1:0-21954 GCA_043772795.1 Deltaproteobacteria bacterium | reverse complement strand
CGGGCGCGGGCGGGGTATTAAATCAATTGTGGCGATTGCGGGCTAAGCCCGCCGCCATTTGAAAGACAGTTAAAGGAAGACATCATGGAACAAAAGATTAGCCAAGCTACCGGATCAAACAGCCAGTCCGTCGTACTGCCGGCGAAAGGGAATCCCCTTGCCGGTGGCTTGGCTCCCCAGGAGGCTGCGCAATGAAGGAGCGGCCACTACTTATGAGTGCCCCTATGGTTCGCGCAACCCTTGACGACCGGAAAACCGTAACGCGGCGGGTGGTGAAAGGCCAAGCCCTTGCCTGGCTTAACGCTGATTTTAATCCTGGTTTTGTGGCTGAAAAAGACAACTACTGCTGTCCGTTTGGGTATGCCGGGGATAGGCTGTGGTTGCGCGAGACATGGAAATCATACGGTAACCCAGCGAAAGGCGTTGTCCATATCGGGTATAAGGCTGGTGGCCCGGATTTATTTGTTGACTGTGACGCGCCGCCTAAATACCAAGTTTTATCAAAATCCTGGAAGCCCTCAATTCACATGCCCAGGTGGGCGTCCCGCATATCCCTAGAAATAATGAGCATTAAGGTTGAGAGGTTGCAGGATATAACCGAGGAGCAAGCCAAGGCCGAGGGCGTAGAGTTATCCGCAAATGCCCCCGATCACAAAATGGCTTTTGCATTCCTTTGGGAAATAATAAACGGCGATAAGTACCCATGGGAATCAAACCCTTGGGTTTGGGCAATCAGCTTTAAGAGGGTGGAAATATGAGAGAAGAACTGCGCACCGACATTATCGATTTATTCGAGGAGGCTCTCCCTCTCACAATAAATGAACATGGCGTTGTATTGGATGGCCCCGGCTTAGAAGTCATTTCAGATCATGGAACGCATAAAGGGAAATACCTAGGGTTTGAAATATTTGTCGCCCAGTTTTCAGTTGGCGTGTGGCGTTCGGTTGGATGCTATTGCTCCAACAATCTTGGTTTCTCCAGCGCATTAAATATTCGCAGTTGTTCATACAGCACCCGCGATAGTGCCGTACTCGGCGCATGCCAAGAAATAACCAACAGACTGTCTACGGAGCCTAAAACCCCGTTCATCACAAAAGTCTTGGGCAATATTGCGAAAGTGGCAAGCCAATTTACTGCACTCGATAGAATGGTGGAAGCATGAGTTCGAATACATCCATCGAATGGACCGATTTTACTTTTAACCCTTGGTGGGGTTGTTCGCGTGTTTCACCTGGTTGCGCCAACTGTTACGCCGCCACCCTGGGCCACAGGTTCGGGGTGGAATGGGGCCCATCTGCCACCAGGCGTCCCGCATCAGAAAAGACCTGGGCAGATCCAGTAAGGTGGAACAATGCCGCCAAGAAGGCCGGGAAACGCGCCAAGGTGTTCTGTGCATCGATGGCCGATGTATTCGATGACAACGCCCCAGAATACGCCCTTAGTAGGCTGTTCGATTTAATGCGGAACACTCCCTGGCTGGATTGGCAGGTATTAACCAAGCGACCGGAAAACATAAAGAAGAACCTGCCCGGGGATTGGGGCAAAGGCGGGTATCGAAATGTCTGGCTAGGCGTGTCAGTCGAAAATCAGGATATGGCTGACAAGCGGATCCCGATTCTCCTTGGGATTCCGGCAGCAGTTCGATTTCTGTCGTGCGAGCCGCTTCTTGGGCCAGTCGACATCAGGCCATATTTGTTCTTGGATGGGGGAGTTCGCAAGTGCTGGGAATGCGGATACTTCACAAATCGCACTACCGAAATAGAATGTCCAAACCGTTGCGGGGCAATGAAAGACGATCGCAGCATTGATTGGGTCATTGTAGGCGGGGAAAGTGGCAGTGCTGCGCGTCCTATGCACCCAGATTGGGCTCGGTCTCTACGAGATCAATGCCAGAATGCAGGAGTGCCGTTTCTATTCAAGCAGTGGGGGGAATTCCTGCACAACGGAGAGCCTCCCGAATGGGCTAGCCAAACATTCAACCGCGTAGGCAAAAAGGCTGCGGGCCGCATACTGGATGGAATAGGGTGGAACCAATTTCCACCCTCCCCACTACTTCGAATAACTAAGGAGCCGAGCAATGGATAAGCCAACAGCGCAGAAATGCGAGTTGTGCAATGGGACAAAGTTTTACGGAAACAATGGCCCAGGTCGAAGAGGTAATAGGGAATACGTCAGGTGTGAAATTTGCAATCCTGATGATGCACCGCCAGCGTCTAAAATGTGCCATAATTGTGGACGACAAATGTCATGGGGTAGAAATACCGGATTTTTTTGCGTTGTATGCCCATTTCCAGCCCAGCCCACAGTAGTAAAGGAATCCTTAACAACTGAGACTATGTCCAACGGCCTGGACCAACTGCACGACGAATTGGCTAATGCCTTACTGCGTTTTGTCCAAGCAAACCAAGGGTTGATGAACGCGACAAATAAGCACCAAGAAGGTGTTGCTGTCGCCGCAGACGTAGAAACATATGGCGAAGCCCTGGGTAACGCTACAGCCTTGGCGGAGGACGTTTTAAGGAAATATGCCGCCGTCGCAGCAGGTGAGCTTGAGCCACCTCCAAAGCACGCCTCGGAGACAACCAAAGGATCGGAACAGTTATGAACGCCATTAACCACCCTTCCCACTACGGCGGTGACACTCCATACGAAGCCATAAAGGTTATCGAGGCGTGGGGCTTAAACTTCAACCTTGGAAACACTGCCAAGTACATCTCCCGCGCAGAACTCAAGGGAAAGCCCGTTCAAGACCTGGAGAAGGCGCTTTGGTACCTAGCCCGGGAAGTCCACAACCGGGGCGGAAACATTCACCACGCTATTCCAACCCCTGAAGGTGAAATCTTGGTGGCCCTACGGCTTGCCTTGGAACACATCACCGAATGGGAAATTGACGATGACCGAGGAGTGGCAGAGGCGTTCGAAGTCCTCACCAAGGTCACTGATATTCTAAACGACGCGCTTGAATCAGTAACCCCGAACTTGGCGGATTCCAAGAAAACCGTCTCAACTTAAGGAAGCCAAATGTACCGAATTAAGGATTGGGCCCTACACTACGAGAACGCAGAATCCCGAAAAATCAAAGGTGCGCGGTGGATTCCCATCCCTAATAAGCACGACGGTAAGGGGTTTCGCCGGCTGACAAGGCTTGGCCGAAAAGTGGAAATCTTTTGCGCTTGGACGTTGATCCTACAAGTGGCGAGTAAATGTCCGGTTCGGGGTACTTTGGGAGACGAAAACGGCCCGCTTACAGCCCTTGATCTAGAGGATATGACTGGGTTTCCGGAGGAAATATTCACTTTAGCCTTCGAAGCGTTAACAAGCGAAAAAATAGGATGGATTGAAATTTGCCAGGACAAAACAAGTATTCACCGGGAGGAAACGGCTATTTCTCCCGGGACGCCGGGACAGCCTCCCGACAAATCGACTTTCCCCGGGAACGAAGGTATTGAAGGTAGGGAAGGAAGAGAAGAAGAAAAGAAAAGATCTTCCCTCCCCCCTCTTCGTGCTGAGATCTCCGCGTATGGTCCCGAAGTTTCCGCTGTGCTCAGGGCCTACCCGAAAAAACGGGAGAGGGAGGGGGGGAGGGTCGAATCTGTCCACGTGGGAGAAGCCGACCGAAGCCGTGTGCTGGCGTTCCTGCAGGAACATCCGGACTACCCGCTCCTCGATGCCGTGAAGCTGTACGACAAATCCACCAAACGCCCCAAGGACCTGCGGACGTGGCTGGAGAACCCAACCGCAATCGAAACCGTGCAGAAGGGCGTCGAGGCTGCCCGGCTGCGTGCAGCGCCAGCGCCACCGCCCGTGGACACGGGACCCATTGCCACGCAGGAGGAGATTTCACGCATGACATCGGAAGTGCTGGAAAGGCTGAACGGTAGGCATCACCCAGCCGTGCGGGAAAGGCTGGCTGTCCATGCATAACGCCCAGGTACCCCCACCAGTCCAGACCAAGGACCGCACATGCGTCAAATGCCGAACCACGCTTCCGGGCAGCAACTTCCAGATCGACGCGGCACAAAACCCGACGGCCTGGTGCAACGTGTGCCGGGCAGCCTCTGCCGCCAAATGGGGAATCGATGAAAGTTTGGTCGAAATCACCTACGGGTTGTACGTCTTCGAGCAATCGGTCAAGGCAGAAGTGAATCTCATGGCCCGCACCCTTGTTTTGCAGGGGGACGAAACTCCGGACACCGCCAAATTTGTTGCGGACGTGATTTCCAACCTGAATAAAATCATGCACCACAGGATTTCAACAGCCCTGAACGGTTTCCTGACTGCTTACCGGGCAGAATTTTACTCTGCCGTTGGATTGGCTCCTCTGGAAAGCCCCGTGGCTGCAAGAGAGGCTGTCGCGCCGTGATGGAATTTCGCTTCAAGGTTGGGCGTCTGGCGTACGGACCTGCATGCAAGTGCCTGTGCCATGTCGAATACATCAGCAATTCAAATTCCAACACCGGCTGGTCCCGGACGGAACACAAACACCTTTTCGGCCATTTTTGGTGGAGGAAGACAAAATGAATCAAATGACTGTAGAGACGTTTACCTGTACCTGGTTGGTTTGTGCCGGATTTCTGGCATCCGGTGCCATTGGATACGCTTTAGCCTGCATAATGTTCCTCCGCTCCATTCGGAAATTTGAAGAGTCCCAAGGCTTGCGTGTGGGCAATTCACTAACCCGAACGCGCAGAAATAATTAATCATGCTCAAAGAAAAGTTAAGCCAAAAAATTAAGGTAAAGAAGACCGGTGACCACTGGTGCACGCCATTCGAATTGTATTCGGAAATATGCGAGAAGTATAACGGCGGTTCAAAGTTCGGGTTTGACCCCTGCGCAAACGAATGGAGCAGCCTTGGAATTCTAAACGCCATAAGCCCCACCGCCCCATACGGCAAAGCTCTCGGCC
This sequence comes from Deltaproteobacteria bacterium, assembly GCA_043772795.1. Taxonomy (GTDB): domain Bacteria; phylum Desulfobacterota; class Binatia; order Bin18; family Bin18; genus VGTJ01. The sequence continues at coordinate 17,047 of JAYVFX010001042.1, read as the reverse complement.
AACCATTTTTCAACGGCCTTGAAACGGACTGGAGTCAATTCAGAACCGTTTTTATGAATCCGCCCTACTCTCAGTGGCAAACATGGATTAAAAAGGCGTATGAAGCGTCCCAAGAGGGATGCACGGTTCTATCCCTCCTAATGAACGCCAGCGCAGAACCCGCCTTCCACTCTCACGTTATGAGAGGGGAGATAGTTGAGATTCGCGGCCGGGTACAGTATGTGGACCCAATCAACAATTCCAAAGGCAGTCCCACTTTTGGATCCATCCTTTCCATCTTCCGCCCCTACGCGGATTACAACGGACGGCCGCCAGTGTCCTCCTGGTGGCCGGACCTTCACCAAAACCGCGGCCAGAGCCGTAGAAAGATTGCGGCTAAGCCATGAACAAGATTTCGCATATAATCATCCACTGTTCCGATTCTGAATTCGGAAACGCTGCCCTTATTCGGGAGTGGCACTTAGCCCGAGGATTTAAAGACATCGGCTACCACCTGGTGGTTCTAAACGGGTGGACGGCTAAAGGGAAATTTAATGGCAATTTAAATGGCAAGGTGGAGTACGGCAGGCCCATCGGAGACGATGACATCCTTACCGGAGAGGAGATTGGCGCTCACTGCCTGGGATACAATCAAACTTCCATCGGTGTTTGCTTCATCGGTAAATCCCGCTTTACGGGTGAGCAAAGAGAGACCGCACGCGGACTTCTTTACCCGCTAATGTACAAGTACGACATTCCCATTGAAAACGTGCTCGGCCATTGTGAGACAAAATCAGGATGCGACGAGGGGAAGACGTGTCCAAATATGGACATGAACGAATTCCGCAGGCGAATCAAATGAACTGGGCTGGGGCAATGGAATGGATTATGAAGCCGGAAGGGCCTGCGCCGAAAGGGCTCTATGCGTATGTCGCTCGCCGTGTCAAGGTGAAGCCAGCTACAACACTGAATAGAGCGAAGATCCGGTATCCCAGTGGCATGAAGAAGGCTATGCGGGAAACTTTGGAGACGGGGCTGGATAACCTGTGCCGTGCGGTATACAAGGCCAGGGACATTTCCGATGGAACCGGCAGGTGCTACTCCTGCGGGTGTTTGCGAATGGCCAACGATCTGCAATGGGGGCACTTCATATCCCAGGGACAAAGTCAGTACCTCCGGTGGGACCCCAGGAATTTTGGTGCGCAGTGTGTTCCGTGCAACATCTTGCAGCAGGGTAGGCAGGTGGACTTTGGCGCGGAGCTCGATCGGCGCCACGGACCGGCATTCTCCGAAGGGCTTCGTCAAGAGGCGCATCGGCATAAACATTGGCACCCCTCTATTCAAGACCTCGAGGACAAGCGTATAGAACTAAAGCAATTACTCTCCCAATTAAACTCCACACCAACCAAAGAAGAGGGATAGCGGAATGATTCGCCCGATTAATTCAAGAATTGACTTTTCCCACCCCAGGCATAAACCCGTGACACTGGAGGAAGAACGCCTTTTGTGCGCACGCGCGTCTAAAGGGGACAAAGCTGCGCGTGACCGGTTGGTCAATGCGAATATGCGCTTTGTGATGGGGGTGGCTAAGCAGTTCTCGGGTCTAGGCGTACCACTGGAGGATTTGGTCAATGAGGGCGCTGTGGGTCTAATTCGGGCAGTTGGGATGTATGACCCAACTACCCCATACCGGTTTGTATCCTACGCCGTTTGGTGGGTGCGACAAGCGATGACATATTCCCTCCAGCACCAGGCGACTACCATTCGTACTCCCGCCCTAACCCAGCTGAATAAGGAAATGAGGGATGCCGAAGCTTCGGGAGATGAGGCACGGGTTGCAAAGGTGCGGGGAAAAATCGCGGAAATAAGTTTGATACGAAAACCGTGTTCTATGGCTGCAATGCTTGAATCTGGGCTTGAACCAATAGACCAGTATACAAACTCAGCAGCCAGCACGGAGCAGTACTGTCGGTCCCGACAGGTAAAACGGTACTTGTCTACACTACCAGAGGTGGACAGGGTAATTATTAATCGGGCATACGGAATTAATCAGGGGAATGAGGAGGCGCTACAAGAAATTGGCGACTCGCTTGGAATTTCACGGGAACGGGTGAGGATGCGAAAGTTCTGTGGCATTAGAAAGCTTCAGCGCCTGCATGCGGACGCGCTAGCGGGTTGATTGGTGCTTTTCGCCTAGAAGCCGCCAAACCGCCCGCTGAGTAATCCGCAAGGTCTTGGCAATAGATCTCACGTTATTGAGGTCTTTGTCATAATGCTCCAATATGTACTGTTTGTGAAACTTGGTGGAAAACTTCAAGGGGACGTAAAAAGACATCCCCGCGCATGCGCCTAAAATCTTTTTCACGTTGTCCAATCCAATAACATCCGCCAGGTACTGAAGATCCTCGTTGGGCAAATCCTTGGCTGCAAGTCCAGCAATTAATGCGTCCATCCTTCCGAGATAAATTATTTTAGCAGGTGACGCAGCAAAATTGCCTCCGCTTCCTTGATATCCTCAGGCTGAATGGCGAGGAATGGGCGGGCGGGGATGTTTTTCGCCGGAACGCCAAGCTGCATGGCTGCGGCGTAGTCTCTATTTGCGCCCACAATAGCAGTGTCGTTCGTCGCTCTACTGCTTATAGAATCCTCAAGTAGGCCTAAATCAACCAGCACTTGCCCGGGCCACGTCGCTTTAGTTGGCTTGCCTTCGCCCCTACTGTGAACTTTTGAGCGCTGGTTTATGCGAGATTTGGAAAGGGGTTGCCATTTTGGCCGACCACCGACATTAAAGTTCTTTTCTATCGATTCTTGAAGGGTTTGAGCTATTGCCAGCATGGCGGGGCGGGTGTTGCTGGTTCTTGCTGCCAGTTGTTTAAACAGTTTTTCTAAGGCCCTGGTATCTACTTTAATTTCGATCACATTTCCTCCAAAAGGACGTATATTTATGATATAATATGAGTGTGGAAACCATTTTCGATCATAGCGTAACTCCGGATGAAGTGCTTGCCATAACAGGGATAGTGCTTTCCGAAAAACAATACTTGGACAGAGTTACCGACGCAGACTCCGAATGGAGCGCGTTATACAGTTTATTCCTCGTGCGCGGAAACCCAGATAGAGCCGACGAGTACTTTAAGAAGATTAAAAGCGACGAACTTCGCAGGGCGATCATCGAGGTAAACGAAGGCACTACTTAGCAGCCTCTAGAATTAGTTTGATTTGACCCTCAATATCGTCCAACTTTGTTTTATCTATCAGATCCAAAATACTTTCAAAGGATTCTTTGTCAATTTTTCCGTGGATGCTGGCTAATGCTTTGGCCATGGCTTTATTTATCCCTAACCAGCTGGCGTTGTAGGACACATCTGCAAGCGGATTAAGCGCTGTCGTTTCGCTAATTCCAACTACTCGCAGAATCTCCCGGAAATTATTTACGTATGGGTCATACCCGCCTCCATTGGACAACAGCTTTTCCCCGAAGGCCTCAAAGCCACCCAAGTCTTTTAAAAAAGTAGGGTAAGTATGTCGGGCTACGAAATCGTTTAAAGTTTCCATGTACATGGTGTCGGCGGGAGACCTTAACCTTCGATCAACCCAGCCTTTGGCCCTGTTGTGTAACACTTCGTGCCAAAGTGTTTTGATGGACCTCTCTTCCCCAAAGCTAAGGTATTCACCCTTATTGATTTTTTTTAACGCGTCTTTAAGCGAGCCCGCTGGGTTATACAAGTCAAGATCGGGGCCACCGTAGATGTTTTTATCAAGCAGCTTAATCGTGCCATGCGAATTTGTAGAACCTGCTGCACCTCCAGATTTAACGACATCGAAGTCTTTAAAGCCCCTGTGAAAAATACCGGGGTTTTCTTTATCAAACTCTTTTAATAAGGCCGATATGTCGGCATACGTTTTCACTGGAAACCGTTGCGCCAGTCCTTTTTTCTTTATTGCGGCTTTATATTCCTTTACCAACGGTGGCGGGTACTTGGCTAGCGTGGGCGAAAAGCCTTCCCTGCCAGGATTGTAATTCCACCCTGGTCCTGGCGCCATGTTAGCCCCATAACCCTTAAACCGTGTCACAGTTTTGACCACGCCTCGGGCAATCTCCACCTGCTCGTCCTGAAGCATTCCAGCGCTGTTCTTAACCTCAATCCCTTGATCTGCCACCTGCTTGGGAGTCAGCGCGCGTACTTTGCACCTGCAGCCCCAGTCACAAGGAGGATAATGTGTGTCCCAAAAAGGATCATCATAACGGAATACAAAACCGTTTAGCTGTGCGTGGCTTGGACGGGTACCGATGTCCATGACAGCACTGTATTTCCAATAGGGACGTTCTTCCGCATTTTCCATTTGATCGCGGTACCGGCCAGCGCTGTGGGCTACAGCCAAATTCGTGCGATAGATTGTCCAAAGACGGGATGGGCTTCCAAGCTGCGCAACCTCAAGTTGACCATTAAGGTTAACACCAACATCCTCCCCCCACCAGCCTCTGCGCATCAGTTTCGGTTCTAATTCTTTTCTGAACTTCTCAAAGGACTGACCTGTCCGAAGTGATTTTTCAACGGCTGCGCGGATATCTTCAAGGACATCCATTTGAGTGGCCTTTGCCACTGTAAAAGCAGTGGAGTGCCCGCCCTGCCAGGTATCAAACCAGTCCCAAGAAAGCCGATAGCCCTTGGATACGAAATACTCAACGGCTTGTTCCGGCTCAAGCCCAATGGCAAAAGCAAGGTCAATCTTGCTGGGCTTTTGGTTAGCTGTCGGCATTCGCCCGGCCCATCAATTCCGAAACATAGATTGCACGGTGAAGCATCTTTTCTAAGCTGGAGGAGTCCATATCTGCGTAGGTATCCGCAAGCTTGTCTAAAATCTCCTCGTAAGACTTGGCCCCCGCAATCATGTCAAGGACAGGCTTCAGCATCCCATCAGCCTGGTCTTTTAGCTCCTTGTTTTCTAGCCCATCAATGAAGTCTTCCATGGCTTGATTGTCTTGATCTAACCCTTTGACCCTCCTCTTTTCCGCAAAGTTCGCAGCAGGCTTGGCCATGGGTGCCGGGGCTGCGCTTGGGGGCGCGCCAACAGACACTATATCCCCATCCTCAAAACCATAAACCCGGGTATAATACTCTTTCGAGAAGGACACCCCCTGGTCGCTTAGGGTCTTATCCCTTGTGGCCTGGTCAAGGTCAATGTCCTCCTCTTCAAACATCGAGAACACGGGCTGCTCACCAGATCCAAAGTTGATCTCGTAGATCCATTTGATTAATTGGTTGATTGTTGATTCGACCAAGCGCTTGTCCTCGAGGACGAGGAAGTCTTTCACATCAGCGGCGTTGTCCTCACCTCCAAGCTTGCCTGGGGTCGAATCCGCACCGCCAGCATGGCCAATGATGGCTTTGGACATCTCTGCATTACACCATTCGACCAGCCCCTGGAAGATTTCATGGGATGCGGGTTTTCCACTGGGCTGGAGCACTTCGATGCTCGCATCGTCTGGAACGGCGACAACAGCATCTTGTACCATGTTCTGCAGGTCTTCGACTAGCTGCGTGTAGTCGGCCTCTGCCGCTCCTCGAGGGAGTTTTCCAATCATGAACGGAATTCCGAATTTCTCCGCAAACGTCACCCAGAATTTGAGGCCATTCTTCTTGAAGACTGCCGGCCAGTAGCACTTTGACAAAAGGGCTTCCCCGTAAGGGTTTTTGTAGTTCGGCAAGCGCCTTGGGAGCAGGAATTTGTAGTCAGGGAGGTCTAAACCTGTAACCGATCCCAGAGTGCGGAACTTGAGCTCGTTGATGTCATTAAACTGAAACCATTCGGGGGGTTTGGCTACCACGTCACTGGGCATGATGAGCCCTTCTCCATTTGGCTTGCCCCACATGACTTCTATGGGCTGAAATCCGCGATAGTTGGCCTGCATGATATCTGCGAACAATCGGTCCATGTCAATCAGTTGAAAGGCCTTTAGAATCGCTTTGGTAGGCCTGCTTTTGGCCTTTCCTCGGTCGATGTCCCACAGCAGGCTTTTAACTCCTGCAGTTCTCTGGGCCATCACGCCGGATAAATGGGCGTCACCTTGGATCTCTTGGTAAACAAGCTGATCCTTTCCCATTTTTCGGAGGATGGGGTCAGGGTTTGGGAGGTACCCCCCAAAGAAGCTGAAATCTAGGGCGTGCGCACGTGTGGCAATTTCCCCCATCAATACTTTAGCGCTTTTAGTTCCTCCGGAGGCGTAGTTTAAAGTTTTATTTATGGTGTCCATTTTAATATCCTGTCGTTTCTCTTGGGGTCCTTCGTCGTCCGCCACTGGCAATTGGGGGCCTACCCGCTCCCTGAGTCCTGACCCAGTTTAGGTACTGGGTAATCGAATCTTCCCAGTCGTCATTCTTAACGCCTGGGAAGGCCGCAGCGTGGTCCACCAGTTTGGAGGTCCACGGCTTGTTAGTCGGTAGATAAACATTTCCTGCCGCAAGTGTGGGCGTGCAGGCCATGGCCCGGGCAATCTTGTCGGCTTCGGGTTGTATCCCAATGACCGGGATAGTCGTGTCCTTTTTCAATTCCTGAATTAACGCTGTGCCTGAGACCTTGTCCTCAACGAGTACTCCATGCGGGTGGTGCTCGGCGTTTGTGGCTTTGGCTTTTGCTTTGAGTTCGGGGTATTCGCACTTGCCTTCCCACATGTCGATTAGGTAATGCCCGGTAGGGTACTGGGCCCAGGTGGTGCACACGTTGAAATCGTTTATAGTCTTAGCCTTTTGGGCCGTGTCCCAGGACTGGGTGATTCGAATCGGGCGGCCAGCTGGCAGTTCCTCGTAATAGCGCCAGTATTCCCGCTTAAATATGTTTCCTTCTGCTGCTTCCGGGCTTTGCAGGTGCTGGCCGGCGTAATCGATGGGGCCTAAGTCTTCCCTTGCTTCAGCAAGTACGATCCTGTCCAGGCGGATGGGGTCGAGCAGGCCTTCTACATAGAACGCCTCCGCTTCTGGTGGTTTCACATTGTTGAGCTCTGTGATTTCTGAGGGGAAACAAATATTCCGAACCGGTTTGCCTTTTTTGGCCAGTAGGTGCCCGGTTGGATCGTCTTCCGCCAGGCGCTGCATGATGAGGATGGTCAAGGTCACCCGCTTATTTACCTTACGAGAGGAAAGGGTTTTATCCACCCAGCGCGTCGCCTTCTTCCTCTCTACGTCAGAGAAAGACTCTTCTGGATTTAAGGGATCATCAATGATGATGAAATGCGCGTGCTTGCCTGTGGCTGTTCCACCGGGGCTGGTAATGTGTCTGCTGCCTTTATCCGTATTCTCATAGGCGGTTTTACCGTCCATGTCCTTTTTGAACCGAATTAAACCAGGGAAAAGCTCTTGAAACTTGGTTGACTTAAGGATATCCCGAGACTTGACCGCATGCTGGGTGGAGAGCTCTGCAGAGTAGGATCCAGATAGGATTCGCGCAGCGGCTTTTCTTGTCCACACCCACGCGGGGAACATGATGGTGCAAATCGTGGATTTGGAGCTCCCTGGAGGGACGTTAATGATAAGGTCGTATTCTTTTGGAATATTTCGAAAGACCCGCTCCGCAGCCCTTTGCATTTCCTCACAGATAAATCGAATATGCCAATTGTCTTGGTAGTCCTCGTCCACAATAGTGGGCCAGAAATAAACCAGAAAGTGGTAAAAACTACGCTTGCATAGCTCCGCCGTGGCAAGCTGAAGCGCAGCAGTGGGGACGTTAAATTGCGGAGTCTTCAGTACCATCAGGCTTGGCCTTATTCAGTAGGCGCTGAAGCTCTATAAGCTCCTCGGTGCCTAGTTTGGTGGGATCAATGGCACCGGAGAGCGGTTTGGGATCCATCTTGGCAAGCTCGTACGCCGTGGCCTGCTGGCTACCCTCCATTAATGCGGTTAAGTGGTTGTCGCGGGCAAACTCCTTGCATGTTTCCGCGTAGCCGTGTCGGACCGTCTCTAATGCTTTTTTGATATCGGGGTACGCTCTCATGTAGTTGTAAATGGTTTGGCGTTCGCAGCCCATCAGCTTTGCAGCCTGGGTAACACTCCCCATTGACTCTTTGATAGCTGCAATAAAAGGCCCTTGGTTAAACTTTTTAATGGCAGCACCTTGAATTTTTCTTTTACGTTTTGGCGATTTCTTACTTTTTGGCATTTGTTCACCTCCTGACTGTTCCGCGCTTCTCGACAGCGGCCTCGAAAGCGGGGCTTATGCACGGCACTCCGCCAGTATTTGTGGACTCAGCCCAAAACACTAAGAGTCCCGCAGTGAGAATAATTACAGCGCCTTGCGAAATAGACGCCCCATTTTCACCGGCTACGGCGGTGGCAGCCACGCTCAGGGCTGTGCTGATATCACCCTTAAGGCCACCCGATGTGGGCGGGATATACCATATCTTCCTGTTTGAATGGCTTGATAGTGTTGGGTCCCCCGTTTCCACTTGGATAATTAATCCAGCAGTCTCTACATACCTATCCATTTTCGTACCGTCCGATCACTTTTATCGTGGTTGCATAGCCCCCATCTGCGCGAAGCAGTGTTGAATAATGCCCTTTTACTCTCAATGTCTTGGTGATGATCTGACCTGTAGCCACAACGGACAAATAAAAATATTCGTCCGCATTAGTGAACTGCCCGACAAGAGCGATACCGCCCACGGCTACAATGGCAACAAAGGTTTTCTCATCAGGTCGAATATTCGAACCTGCAAGTCCGGTAGCAAAATCAAATAGCCCGCTCAGGGATTTTTCATCCGAGGCGAACGTAGCCCCAAGCAAAGCGCGAAGGGCGCCGACCTGACCTAAGCTGGCGATTTCATCAGGACGGATATTTTGACCAGAAATGTTAAAAGCACCGACCGCGATTGACGCTTGATTCGCCTGCTCATCCGTTAAAATGCTTAACCCTTGGAGGGCCCTGATCATAGCCAGTCCACCGGAATATGCACGTTCATCGTTCCGCGCAAAAGTCCCGGTAAGCGAAATGCCTCCTGGCTGTATTGTGCCTACCCGTGCAGCATCATCGCTGGACGCATAGGCCCCCGAGAGGCTTTGTGGCCCCAAGCTTAATCCTAGTGTGCCTGCATAGCTTTTTTCATCCGTGGGGATGAAAGCCGCTGACAAGGCTAATGGACCCATGGCAATGGTGGACAACCTAAACCCGTCGTCTGTGAGAACGAACTGGCCGGAGAGCCCTATGGATGCTAAGGCGCTTCCAGGGTTCTGTTTTTCATCGGTGGTGTTTGGCGATCCTGAGAGGTTAAGCGAACCCAAACCAGCAATCCCGGCGATTGACTTTTCGTCCGTTTGGATGCCATTACCAAGGAGGCCTGTTGCACCAAGGGTTGAGACTCCAACATTAAGCTTCTCGTCGCTTGAACATCCTGCACCCAGTATGGACGTTGCGGGAGAAACACCTCCGGTATTGAGCTTTTCATCCGTGGTGTTCGCTGCTCCGGGAAGATTAACCGATCCTGGAGATGCGATACCTGTATTTGCTTTTTCATCCGTCCGGCTATTGTTACCAGCTAGGGCCAGCGCACCAACGGTGGCTGCTCCGCTATTTGTTTTCTCGTCGCTGGAATTTCCTGCACCGAGTATCGTGGTTGAGGAGGAAAGACCCCCGCTATTGGCTGCCTCGTCTGTTAGTAAATTGGCCCCAGGGATGTTTCTGGAAGCCGCCACGCCCCCAGGAGCTGTTACCATGTCTGACGCTGCAAACTGGCCGCTCAAAGCCCGTGAGCCGAGCCCTAAAGCTCCTAGGAAAGTAGACTCATCCGTCACCCCAACAGTCCCCAGCAGTGGTTGGCTTGATATCAAAGCTGTGCCGGGTTTTATGTCCGAGTCAGGGGTTGAGAAACTCCCGGATAGGCCGACGCTTGTGTTGGCTGCGCTGCCGTTGCGCGTCACGGAGTCGGACGGGGAGTTTGACCCAGCTAAGGAAACATCCGCCCCGCGCAGCAGTAGTTTGAAAAAGTTTCCGTCCATGGAGTTGACACCAAGAAACGAGTCTGGCCCAATCGCTCTAAATCTGCCGTATGTGCCGTTTCCTTGGGCAGCAGTAGGCGTCACGGTGTTGGCTGAATTTAGGCTGATCGACTGCGCTTTGAACGTGGTTGGGTCGAAGACGGTTACAGATGTGCCCCCGCTCCAGAGAATAATTTTATTGTCACCAGCAAACCACGCGGCGCCGGGGGCTGGTTGCAGCAGAATGTTTGTGTCGCCAGTTGGCGTCACGCTGGTAAAATCAACATTTCCACTTAGGTTGTTTAAATCCCAGTATCCCGTCTCCATGACGGTGCCATTGCCACCGAAGACCCAAAATCTGTTATTTAATGAGTCATACACCCCAGTACGAGGATAGCTTTGCATGGCGTGCATGAAAATGTCGCCAAACTCAGTGACCACCCCAGTGGATGGTACTATTCGGTTCAACCGGCCACCAGAACCGGCACCAAGAAACCACAGGTTACCAGAGGTGTCTTCAATCGTTGCGGAATATGCCCCATCGAATGGGGTTAGGATGGTTGGTCCTGTTTCCCAATCATTGGCTACCGGATCGTAATAGCGGATGACAGAGGATTGGCCAGCCGCAATGTACTCCCCGAATGCACCCATCAAAGCCACTTTCGACTTAACCGAGCACCACTGCGCCATGCTGTAACCATGTCTGGAACGCGGTGCTTGTGGGTCCGGGGTGTTGCCTACGGCTGCCGTGGCATAAAGCCCCGAGGCCTCGATCGTCGAAGAACCCGCTATGATAGCGTTTGTGGTTGGTTGACGCAAAAGCACAGGCACATAGGTGGATATAGGCAAGCCGTACACCTCGTTGCCTGCATAATCTGTGTGACCACCGTTACAGGCGATCATAAAATAACCACCACCAAAGACACCGCCACCCCACGCGGTCATTACGGCGGTGTATCCAGTTGCTCCTAGTGGGGCTGTGGCCGGTTTTACGCTTCCGAGGTTGGTATTCGCTTTCTCTTCCCAGAGTGCGGTATACGGCAAGGAGTTGGTTAATCCCGTGTACGTCTTTTCATCCGTAGTTGCCGAGGCACCAGCTAAAGCGCGAGCGCCAACTAAAACATTACCAGTGTTTTGCTTTTCGTCAGTGCTGATATTCTGCCCGGATAAAGGTGGGGGAGCAACGAGCATGGACGCAAGCCCAATAGCCTCGTCTGTTTTTATGCTTGCCCCGCCTATAGGGGTTGAGAAAGCTGTCAGACCTGCGTTGACATTTTCGTCGGTATTGTTTTTAACACCACTAAGATTGACCGCTCCTTTTAAAATGGCACCGATCGCAAAAGACTCATCTGTAGATGAAAAAACCCCGCTAAGGTTTTTAGTGAAAGCGCCAACAACAAAATACCGACGACGCGGAAGGCTTTTGAATAACTGATCTGGGTTATTAAAAAGCGATTGGTATTCATCCAGCGAAAGCACGCGATTCCACGCAAGCGCTAGTCCTAGCGCGGCTGTACCACTCGACAGTAATCGTGTTTGCCTAGTTGTGGATGCTAGCGGTGTGACTGCATTTACGACAGTAATGTCCAGCTTGTTTTTCGCGTACAGACGAACATTCGCACCATCGCCGGTAATCATCACGCGGTGCTTGAAATTTTCCGAATTGAGGCCCAGTACATCAGCGTTTGAGGCAGAGCTGTTCCCGTTCTGAAGGAAGAGGAAAAACCCATTCGTTATCAAGTTGAGATCGTCGAACTTTAAACCCAGGCCGTTACCAGATACGGACGAAAAAGAGTCAAATACAAGTGAGGACGTTGCGTTGGTTAATAAGGATCCCTCAGCAAATAGAGAGTATTTACCCACTAACTGATCCAACTGAGTGGTGTACTGAGGGAAGTTTGCTGTTGCCCCTCGCATCTCAGGGGTGTTCGCTTTATTCCCATCGATGGTGGGGCGTGTTGTTGGGTTTACGGAGAAATTCGCCGACACCTGTTTGCTGATAGCATCATAGAAATTACCACCAAGTGGGTAGGCGGCAAAGACAAGTCCACGCGCAAGTGGGTTGCTCCAATCAATATCTGAACGATAAGTTGGCCGCTTGTTTCGTACGGCCGCGTGGTTTAAAATCAAGTAAAGCTGTCTCCAGTGATGGCATACGCTTCGACCACTACTGACCGGCCCGTACCGGAATTATCAGCTACTACACGCACCCTTTCGATGCTGGTTAAATCCAATTGCAAAACAAACTGCTCCGCCTGGGTGTAAAGCGTCGAGCCTGTTTGGGCAGAGGTTATTGGGTCAATAGGGGAAAAGCTCGTATTTGCAACGAAAGATTTTATTCGCGCAAACTCGCTATTGCCAATGGTGGTATTCTTGAGCAGTACCAGTTGACCAATCGCGAAATTAACTGTAGAGGCTAAGGTAAGCGTTGTAGCCCCAATACTCTGCGTTCCTGTGATTGCCTCCGGCTCAGGGACAGTAATCCCCGACTGGAATACCGCCAGATCCATCCAGCGACGGTCGCCTGATGCGTCTGGCGTCCCCTGTACACGGAAGTTGAACGGAACAGCCAATGCACCAGCACTGTCGTCTCGCCCTAAGGACAGGAAAATGGAAGCGGCCATTTTTGTAGCCCAGTCCACTACCGTGCTTATGACAACAGCGTTCGATGCCAGCGCTTGAATTGTGAGTAGGCTTACCGCTTGGGTTTTGACCATTGCAGCCATTTTAAGATCCTCCTTTGCTTAAAACAAAAAAAGCCCGCCTTGACTTAACAAAGGGCGGGCCGAATTCTCGCCGTATAGAAAGGCTGCCCCGTCTATGAACCCGAGTTTATTTGATCCGCGTCCTTGGTAATATGATCACCACCAAGATTTTGGGCAGCAGGTTTGGATTCGGTTTTATTCAACGCGTCCAACGCAATAATTTTTTCCTCGTCCGAAATGTCCGATGCCTTGATAGCAGCTTCCGCCGCAAAATGCGCCTGCAACGCGGTCTTCTCTTCTTCTGTCAAGGTGCCAGCCTTGCGCACGGCATTGGCGGCCAGCTGCTTGGCTTCCGTTACCTTCGCGACCATAGCCTGCTTGGCCCGTAACGTATTGGCCACGGCTCCCAGTTCCGTTTGCAGGAGCTCAAGCTCCGCAAGAGTAGCCCCCTGCAAATTGTCTTCGGTCATCAAGTCGATTGCAATTTTTTGATTATCCATTTGTCTTCCTTTAGATTTCCCCAAGGCCAGAGGCATTGGGAGTGTATGTGATGTCGCCACCGTTTGAGAGCACAGGTAAATTCGTCGCGCCGTCGTCCATGGCTATGATGGGTTTAGTAGCGTCAGTGGCTGGCGTGTCGTCGTAGAACATCACCGCTTGGCTGGTTTGCCCTGTGGTGACGGCTGTGAAAGTGATGACGGCAAAGCTGAAGACTCCCAATGTAAAAGTCTTCGACCCCAGATTTCCAGAAGTCGATGCGCGGGCTGCCACGTCAATCGAGGTCAGGAATTGTAGCGTGGTCAAATTGACAACGTAGCACGAACCACTGAAAACACCGTTTCCATTTACGGCCGCGCCAGTGATGATGTCCACAAGCTGGAACGTGTTTGCGGCAACTGAAGCCACTTTCCAGCGACCATTGATTGCGGTGTTACCGACAGCACCAGAAATAGACACGCGGTCGTTGTTGGCGAATCCGTGTGCCGTGGAAGTGATTACCGTAGGGCTCGCATTCGTAGCAGCGGTAATGGTTTTAACCATGGCCGAGGTCACGGATGGGAGTTTTACTAGCACGCCCTTCAGGTTGTCTGTGGCGAGGGGGTACGTCCCTTTTAGTGCCTCTTGCTTGAATAAGGACATAAATCCGCTCATGGTATTAACCCTTTCTTATTTGTTGTAATTGGCTGAGATACATGACCCATAACGCCACCTACTAAAAGTGTCGCAAATGGTAAAAGTAGGGGCGCAGTACTTGTCAACGCGCCAGTGATGGCCACGCCCGCGCCGAGAGTTAGAGTTAAGACGTGATAGAGATTCATCTTCACCCCCAAAACAGGTTCATGTACAACTTACAGCGTGAACGATAAACACTTTAACAGTGACATTACCACTGACATTCCATTGACGATTGTCACTAGAAATGTCACTCACGATTTATTTATCGTGTTCCTGTACGAAGTTGGAGCCGATGAAATGAAAATCGAAATCTTCAAAGCTGGAACGCAAACCGACTCTGCCGGCAATAGCCGCGCATGGACGGAAGCGGACCTCGATACCATCGCTTCAAGCTATGATCCTTTGAATCATGAGGCCCCAGTTTGCATCGGGCACCCGAAGGACAACGCCCCTGCCTATGGTTGGGTCAAGTCCGTCACCCGTGAAGGCAAAAGCCTGTTCGCTGAAATTGGCGACCTGGTCGGTGAATTTTCGGACATGCTCAATTTGAAGATGTTCAAAAAGCGCTCGATCTCGCTCTACCCCGATCTGTCCCTGCGCCATATTGGATTTCTGGGTGCCATGCCTCCTGCCGTTAAAGGCCTTAAGGATTTCGCATTCGCCGAAGCTCCTGCAGGTTTTGAATATATGGACTGGGAATCATCCTACAGCCTGAACAATGTCGGAAGACTGTTTCAGCGCCTCCGCGATTGGCTCATTGATTCCAAAGACCTGGCCACGGCTGACAACCTGATTCCACAGTATGAGATCGACACTTTAAAAGCCATAAAGGCCACCGATGACGCGGCCGGGGCAATGTATGCAGACACTTCAACCGAGGATAATGACATGGACAAAGTCAAAGAACTGGAAGCGCAAGTCGTGACCTTTACCGAAAAACTGGCTATCGAAGCTGCCAAAGCCACCGAGGCCACCACCCGTGCTGCCACGGCTGAGGCGCGTGTCATCGTCCTTGAAAAAGAAAAGACCCGCGGCGAACTCGTTTCCTTCTGTGACCGCATGGTCGGCGCTGGAAAGATGCTCCCCGCCAAAAAGAACAACCACCTGGCCATCATGGAAAGCCTTCATGGCATTGCCGAAACCGATTTCTCTGAGGGCGGTACGTCCGTCAAAAAGACCCCTCTCACCGCCTATCAAGAATCAATCGAGACTGGAGCAGCCTTGGTTCACTTCGGTGAAGTGGCAGTCAAGGGTCAAAGCGGTGAGGACATGAACGATGCTGTTAAAATCGCAGCCCTCGCAACCGCATATCAATTCAAAATGGCGCAAACAGGCGTTGAGATTACCGTCTCAGAAGCCGTTGAATTCGTCACCAAGCAAGCGTAAAAGCGTAAATCGTCACATTTTTAAGGAGTACAGCACATGAACAATCCAGGACTCATCAAGAAGTTTAAAGCCGGAGCCACCATCGCCAAAAACCGCATCGTCAAGTTCGGAGCCGATGACAACCATGTCATTCAAGGCGCTGCCGTCTCCGACTCCTTAATTGGGGTTGTGGACTTTCCCGGGCCTTTGTCCGACACCGTCCTTGTCGAGGAAGGCGTGGACGTGGTCTTGAATGGCGTGGCTGAAATCAAACTCGGCGGCACGGTGGTTCGGGGTGGGCCCTTGACCAGCGATGCAACCGGCCAAGGTGTAGCTGCTGCCCCTGGTGCTGGCGTCAACAACCGCATCGTGGGTTTTGCCATGGCTTCGGGCGTTACCGGGGACATTATTGGCGTACTGCTGAATCCGAGCACCATTCAAGGATAATAAGGCTTAAAAGCCTCCTTACGGGGGCGAGAAGTTGACGAACATAAATTTTTTAACAGGAGAACATCATGGGTACACTTGCACCATTTCCAATTCAACCGGACCTTACCGCGGTCGCAATCGCTTACAAAAATAGCGAACTCATCGCCGATGGTGTGGCTCCCCGCGTTCCCGTGGGCGTCAAGAGCTTCAAGTACACCAAGTGGACCCAGGCTGAACCCTTCACGGTGCCCGATACCAAGGTGGGCCGTAAAGGCAAACCCAATGAAGTCGAGTTCACGGGCACGGAAGTCACCGACTCCTGCCAGGACTACGGCCTCGATGACGCCATCCCTATGGATGACATCGACCAAGCCGCTCCAGGTATCAATCCCGTCTCCCGTGCCGTTGAGGGAGTGAGCAATCTCATCGCCCTAGACCGTGAAGTACGTGTTGCCGGGGTCGCTTTTGACTCCGCCCAGTACGCGGCTGCAAACAAAGTCACCCTTTCCGGTACGTCCCAGTGGTCGGACTTCACCAACTCGGACCCGATCGGGAACGTGCTGGCCGGTCTCGACGCATGTCTGATGCGCCCCAATGTCATGATCTTGGGCCAAGCCGTTTATACCAAGCTTGTCCAGCACCCGAAGATCGTCAAAGCCATGTTCGGCAATGCCGGTGATTCTGGTGTCGCCTCCCGTCAGTTCCTCGCCCGTCTGTTCGAGATGGATGAAGTCTTGGTGGGTAACGGCTGGTACAACACCGCCGCCAGAGGTCAAACCGCCACCTTCACCCGTATCTGGGGAAAGCATGCGGCGCTTCTTCGCCGGGACAAGAATCCGAACCAGCAAGGAGCCTTGGCGTTCATGTGGACGGCGCAGTTCCAAACCCGGTTCGCGGGTGCAAACCCCGACAAGGACATCGGTGTTCGTGGTGGGCAGCGCGTGCGCGTGTGGGAGTCCGTCAAGGAGGTTGTTTCCGCAAATGACCTCGGGTACATGATCGTCAACGCAGTAGCATAAACGAAACGCCACGAAAGGAAGATTCCATGGCAAAAGCAAAGGCAGAAGCGCAACTGGGAGCAACCGCTCCTGGTTTTATCGTCACCTCTCCGCTTCTCCGCAATGGCGAAAGCTTTGCGGTAGGGGCAGCGATTGACTTGTCCGATGAGGACGCAGCACCCCTGTTGTATACGGGTACTGTGAAGGCTGCAAACCAGGATTCCGTAGGCTCAGAAGCGTAAGGGGCGGATATAAATGCCGTACTCGACCCAAGCGGACCTCGAAGACGCGGTAACGTCTCAGCGGCTTATTCAACTGACCGATGACGAGAGTGTAGGCATTGTCAACGCTGCTCGAATTGTCAAAGCCATCGCTGCGGCGGATGCTTTAATCGATTCCTACATTCGCGGGAACCACACGGTTCCTTTAA
>JAYVFX010001041.1:0-7046 GCA_043772795.1 Deltaproteobacteria bacterium | reverse complement strand
CGATCAGCAAAACCAAACTGCGCAAGCGCATGCTGGAGGGTCGCCACGTTGTACGTCGGATCGGTCACAATGCTCTTCACTCGCGGATCATACGGAGGTGCTCCTGAGTCTTCGACGTAATAGACATCATGCCCGAGTTGGCGGAAACCAATAAGGTATTGCAAGGCCTGCCAGATCACTCCCGCCATTGGATATTGACCTGCGAGATGCAGAACCAGAATTGTCTTACGAGATGGCACGGTGTGGCTCCTCCTGTTCCTGCTCACTAAACTGAGTGCGGTAGAGTGCGGCAAATGCGCCTTGCTTCCGCATCAACTCTGCGAATCCTCCCTGTTCGACGATTTGTCCACCGCGAACAACCACAATCACATCGGCATTACGGATGGTCGAGAGGCGGTGGGCAATGATGAAGGTCGTGCGGCCAGCCATGAGTTCCTCAAAGCCTTGCATAATCAAGGCTTCAGTTTCCGCATCGACCGACGATGTCGGTTCGTCAAGAATGAGGAGCGGGGCATCCCGCAGAATGGCACGTGCAATCGTCATGCGCTGTCGCTCGCCTTCAGACAGTGTCGTTCCCTGCGCCCCGATCACGGCATCGTACCCTTGGGGCAGACGCATGATTTTCTCATGAATGCGCGCGAGTTGAGCTGCACGCTCCACCTCAGCAAATGACGCTCCTGGCCTTCCGTACGCGATATTCTCACGCATGGTGATGGGGAAGATCAGCGGCGGCTGAAGCACCATTGCGATCTGCTGGCGCAGCGAGGCCAAGGTCAACTCACGGACATCAATCCCATCAAGTAATACCCGCCCCTGCTGGGGATCGTAAAAGCGCGGGAGGAGACTAATAAGCGTAGATTTCCCGGCACCACTCGGACCAACAAGGGCAACGGTTTGTCCGGGCGACACATGAAGATTCACCCCCCGCAACACAGGCTGTTGCGCCTCGTACCCAAAGGAGACATTCTCAAAAACGATCTCCCCTCGTAAACTCTTCTTCGGCAGGACACGTTTTCCGTCTAGCAAATCCTGTTCAACCGCCAGGATTTCCTGCACTCGCCTGAACCCGGCTTTCCCTCCCTCAAGCACTCCCAATGTTTGACTAATCGTATTGATCGGTCCATATAACGATGCCAGGTACGAGGTAAACACGACGAGATCCCCCACACTGAGGGTCCCTGCCATTGCATGGCGCGCCCCGACCCACACCACCAATGCAGTACCAATCGCAATGACCCCGTTGACCACACCCGCATAGAGGGACTGCAAATTGTAGAGCCGGAGACTGGCCGAAAGGCTCTCTTGACTGGCGGCAACAAACCGCCGCTGCTCTTCTTCTTCTTTGGTAAACGCCTGAATGACGCGGATCGCCGAGATCCCATGCTGTACTAACGAGTAGATCGCGCTCTCGCGCTCGTGCGCCAGCGTTGCCGCTCGGTTAATATGCGTGCTCATCATCGAAATCGTCAGGAATAACAGTGGACACACGGCCAAGGCGATGATCGTCAAGAGCCAATCGAGTTGCAGCATCACCGCCGCCATTCCCACCAGCAAGACAATTGAGGTCAGAATGGAGAAAATCCCATTCATCGCCAGCGTCTGGATCGAATAGGTGTCTGCTGTCACTCGATACAATAAATCGCCGACTTCGCGGCGATTATGAAACGCCAGCGACAACCGTTGCAGATGATTATAGAGGGCTCCACGGAGGTCATTGACCATGCTCTGGCCAATACGAATGGTCGTGTAGTTATTCACCAAAGTGAGCACCCCAAGGACGAGGTAGATCCCAACCAAACTGCCACACGCCAGCAAAAGAAGCGCATCCAGCGACCATCCCTGAACAAGGGACCACTCGATCCGCTTCTGCCCCAGGACATTGTCAATAATGATCTTGAGCGGCCAGGGCTTCAGCAGTTCCACTGCACCAATAAAGACCACTTGGAGTAAGGCCAGAGAGAAGAGCCCGCGGTATGGCCAGAGAGAAGCAAGGATTTGTCGTCGTAGCGACAATGCCATGACACTATCCCTGCCTGCTCGCCGAGGCAGGAGAGAGTCCAATGCGTTGCGCGGCAATTTCAACAGCATGATACATGACACGGCCAAGGCGAAAGTTTTGGTAGAGAATTGCGGAAAGGTTGATCACGCCAACAATGAGAGCTGCGACCACAAGCTCTTCCACACCGAAAATTATCCCGAGGCCACCGAGGAGCAAGTAGCCAAGAAGAACAATCTTCGCTGGCTGCGACAAGCGCATACCACAGCGCACACGTAACAAGCGCTTCTCTCCGCCATGATTTTCTGTCCCCACCTTTACTTCTGCTTTGGACCAAAGCCCACGCGAGATTTCCAGATCCCAATCGCTCCATCCTTGATCAATGGCGATCAGATACTTCCGTGGGAGCAAGAACTCCATCAGACCATGCAGAAGGTTTTCCTTCTCTAGAGATTTTTCATTCCAATACGAGATACGCAACGCGCGATCCCACCAGGAAATTTCCGGTTCTTGTCCAGCTTCATCAAAGTGAATGGGCTCAACATCTGTTAACCCGCGCACTCGCCATTTGTAGCGCTCAATTCCGCGCACCAACGGTCCGAGGTAGGCAAGCGTAGAAACCAACAAGCGTGCACGCCAAGAGGCAAAACGTTCATCAATCCGTGCCCGTGTGCCACTGCCAAGACACCAACTGAGAGAGATAAGCAACGGAATAGTCCCCAACCACATAAAACCGCCAAGGAACAACGCCGCAAAAAACAGCGCAATCGCTACCACGTTCCACTCAAGAGTCATTGGTAGAAACATCACAAGCGAGGACGGAGGTTCATAGACAGTTTGAAAGAGGCCGCGACCGAATGTCCCCGAGTAAATGACTGGGCGACGTGAAAGAAAGAACGACGAGAGATCGCCATAAATACGACCAAGCCAACGCGATTGGCCGAGTAAATTAAAGCGATACGGGTGCTTGAAGTACAACTGCGCTTCAGCTTTGCCATAGCCGCGTTGTTGGTTCAGATAGGCGTTAACCGTATTGCGCCGGAAGTGCCAGACAACCGCAGCCGGACTAAATCCGATTTGATACCCTTGGTTCTGTAATCGCCAACAGAGGTCGACATCGTCTCCAGCCGCGCGAAACACCGGGTCAAACCCACTAATTTCCTCCAGGGCCGTCTTGCGGAAGGCCATGTTGCAACCGGGAATGTGCTCGGCCACTTCGTCGTTCAGCAACACGTGCGTCGGACCGCCGGGTGATACTGCCACTGCCGATGGCACGAGCGTGTCTTCTGGCGGTGGAAAGTTCGGACCGCCGACGGCCGCACGCCCCGACCGCACGTAGGTTATCACGAGGTAGTTCAACCAGTCGGGGTCTGCGACGCAGTCGGAATCGGTAAACGCCACGATCTCCCCGGTCGCCGCGGCAATCCCGACATTCCGTGCCGCACTCAACCCCTTGTTCTCTTGATTAATCAGGCGAATGTAGTCAAAGCGCTCACTAATCTCGCGCGTGCTGTCAGTCGAGCCATCATTCACCACTAACACTTCGTAGTTGGGATAGTTGAGTTTTTCGAGTGAGGCCAAACATAGAGTCATCGTGCGCTCGGCGTTGTACGCACAAACAACCACAGAAACCTTTGGGTTCTCTGGCAAAGCTGGAGGCAACGGGGCAGCATAAGACTGTTGGACTGCATAGAAGGAAGGCTTCTTCTGTCGCTCACGGTCTACGAGTCCAAACGCCCAATCGTCGACCTGAAAACCGCCCTCAGCGGACAACGCATACCAATCGTCTGTCCACGCAAAAACTACTGTACCGGCGAGGCCCATTTCAAACCCAGCATGTACCTGCCAGCCGAGAGTTTCAGCTTGAAAATCTTTTCCTTCACGGATCGAGTCGATACCAAACTCTGTCAGAATTAGTGGTTTATCGACGGCAAGGTTATGCAGGTGAGAAATGTAGCTACGAAAATCTGGCTCGCGGTGGAGGTAGACGTTAAACGACACAAAATCCATGTCCTCGAAATCGAGGTATTCAGTCGAAGGAAAGTTGGCATAGCTCACGAGCCGAGTGGGGTCGATCGACTTCACCGTATCAACCAGATCCCCCAGAAAAGAGCGCACTTTCTCCGGACCATGCCAGCGAGCAATATCTGGCGGGATCTCGTTCCCGACCAGACACGCTAACACCGCAGCGTGCCCACGGCACGTCGCTGCACCGTCAGCAATCATCTGACGAATCTCTCGCATCACTCGTGGGGAATCGAGAAAGGCCACATGTTCGGTCCAGGGAATGCCGATGATCGCCCGAAGCCCATACTCTCCAGCGAGGTCCAGCAACCACCGAGGTGGAACCGTAAAGGTACGGAATGTATTGGCCCCGAGCTCGCGCATCAGCGCAAAGTCACGTTCAATCACTGAGCGTTCGGGAAATGGCGACCCGTGTGACGCGGGGTTAAACGTCCCATACGTCACCCCTTTTACGAAAAATTTCTCTCCCCCCACGAAGAAAAACTTTCCTTTCGTTACGACCAGTTCCATACTGGAGCGTCCCGTCACCTGTGGCGGCCGTCCTTCTTCTTGCCCACGAGCGGAAATAATCTCTGACATAAAGTAATAGGAAATACGTGTAGTTAGTCGTAGTGCTGTCTACGAAGACAAGCGCTCCCTGACCGCCATACGTGCGGCCCCCGTTCGACTTTTACCATAAACCGCAATAGGAAGTGAGTTCGCTATCAGCACTCGATTGCTCATCAGTGAAGAAGGGGAAGTTGGTGAAGGCAAGCGGAAAATAATTCGTCAACGTGAATACCCGTAAGCGGGTTGTCTAGTGTGTATAGAGAAAAATTCCCGTCTAAGCAAGAAGTTGCAAAACATCGGTGCGCGCCTCACGACCGTGCTTCGGGCTCCGACTCCCCTGTTTACTATGTAACGATCATATCATCGCTCTCTCAAGCGTCTTTCACAAGAGCGTTTCACAAGAGGGTAAGCATTGTGCAGAGTGGTACCTAAAGTTGCCACGTTTCTGCAACACCCCTTGGACTGTGGACGACTTTCATGTACTATCATGGCGTGAAACTCTCACAGAACAAAGCCACGATCGACACGATCACCTCTGCTCACAACTGAGCAGTTCGCCTTTTCACTTTACATTCTTCGCGACGAAAAGCCCCGTTAAGGAAGAAACGGAGAGAGAGATGTCTACACCTTTAGAGCGTATTCGTAATATCGGCATTATTGCTCACGTTGACAGTGGGAAAACCACCGTCAGTGAGCGCGTGCTGTACTACACCGGCATGTCGCATAAGCTCGGTGAGGTTCATGACGGAACCGCAGTCACAGACTGGATGCCTCAAGAGCGAGAGCGCGGAATTACAATCACCGCCGCCGCCATTACGTGTGATTGGAAGAACTACCAGATCAACATCATCGACACCCCTGGACACGTGGATTTCACCACTGAGGTCGAGCGTAGCTTGCGCGTGCTTGACGGTGCAGTCGTTGTCTTCTGTGGTGTTGGTGGTGTCGAACCGCAATCAGAAACGGTCTGGCGGCAAGCCGACAAGTATCGAGTACCGCGGATCGTCTTCATCAACAAGCTTGATCGCGTGGGCGCCGACTTCCATAACGTCGTCAAACAGATCGAACATCGCCTGGGCGGCAACCCGCTCGTGACCCAACTGCCGCTTGGCGCAGAAGAAAACTTTCGTGGCGTCATCGACCTCATTCGACAAAAAGCATTGGTGTGGGAAGATGAAACGCTCGGCGCACTCTTCCATGAGGAAGAGATTCCTGCCGATATGCTTGACGACGTCAAGCATTACCGCGACCTGATGATTGAGACAGTCGCCGACGCCGACGACGCCTTGCTCGAGAAGTATCTTAGCGGCGAACCGCTGACCGAAGAAGAGATTGTGTCCGCCGTCCGCAAGAAAACTCACGAGATGGCCCTGTTCCCAGTGGTCTGCGGCACTGCGCTGCGCAACAAAGGCGTCCAACCACTGCTGGACACTATCGTGGCGTACTTACCGCCGCCAGTGAAACCGATCAGCGGCTCTATCCCAAACGGTGAAGCCAAGACCTGGCAAGTCGGTGATCCGATCCGTGCCTCACTTGCGTTCAAAACCATGCACGATCCTTACTCCGGCCAGCTCACCTTCGTCCGCCTGTATAGTGGAAGTCTCAAAACTGGCGACTCGGTATACAACCCACGAACCAGGCAGACCGAACGTGTCGGTCGGTTAGCTCGCATGCACGCCAATAAGAAGGAAGACGTTGAATTCGCCTCCGCTGGGGATATCATCGCGGTGATCGGATTACGAAACTTCACCACTGGTGATACCATCACTGACCGCGATAAGCCTGTCGTCCTTGAAGCCATCACTTTCAAACAGCCGGTGATCTCGCTTGCTATTGAGCCAAAGACAAAAACCGACTCGGAAAAACTCGGGTTAGCCCTACAACGACTTTCCTCAGAAGACCCGACCCTGGTCGTCAACACCAATGAAGAAACTGGTCAGACGTTAATCTCTGGCATGGGCGAATTACACCTGGAGATCATCGTTGACCGCCTTGTCCGCGAGTTCAAAGTCGCAGTCAGCACCGGTGCCCCGCAGGTCGCCTATCGGGAAACCATTACTCGCGCAGCCGAAGCCGAAGGGAAGTATATTCGCCAATCAGGTGGTCGCGGGCAGTATGGTCATGTGTATCTGAAGGTCGAACCGAACGACAACAAAGGTATTGTATTTGAAAATGCCATCAAAGGCGGAGCGATTCCTCGCGAGTATGTCGCTCCAGTGGAAAAAGGGATTCGAGAAGCCGCGCAGACGGGAGTCGCGTATGGCTATCCTGTCCTTAACACCACAGTCACCTTGTATGATGGCACCTACCACGAGGTAGACTCATCGGAAATGTCTTTCCATCTGGCGGGTTCGATTGGGTTCAAGGAAGCAATTCGTAAAGCCAAGCCCGTGCTGCTTGAGCCGATGATGAAAGTCGAGGTGGTCACCCCCGAAGAGTATATGGGAACCGCAATGGGAGACCTCCAATCACGACG
>JAYVFX010001040.1:0-3253 GCA_043772795.1 Deltaproteobacteria bacterium | reverse complement strand
CCAGGATTTCGTTTTCCCCTGGCTCAAGATGAATATCCGACGCGCCCATCGTGTACGCGTTTTCGATCAATTGGTTGACGAGAACAATCAGGGGTTCGGATTCTTCGGTTGAGCCATCCAGGACAGTCGCTGAGGTATCTTCTGCTGGCTGGTAGCGTTCGCGGAGCTTCTTCTCGATATCCGAGATTGCGACTTGAGCGGCCGGTGCTTGATGGCTGTTTGAGGCCCCTGCCTTAAAGAACGCGAGAATGTTCCGTGGCTCGGTAATACAAATGTGGAGGGGTAGGGTGGGAGTCTCGTATTTCTTGAGCAGGCGCAATAACTCCCAGTTAAAGGGATTGCTCAAGACAAACGTGCGTTTCTGTTCGTCGGTGAAGGGGAGCACTAAGTTCGTCTTACAGAACGGCGGCGGCAAAACCCCGAGTGCTACCTTTTCTGCCCCTACCACTTGTAGATAGGGCAGTTGTAAAAACTCTGCGATCCATTTGGCAATCTGCTCGTCACTGACGCCGAGTTCGGAGGCGAGTGAATAGAGGTCTTTGGGACTCAACGCCAGGATCCGCTCTTGTTTACCCGGGGGAATTGCAGGCTGTTTTGCCAAGAAGACTCGAAATTGGGGAAAGTCGGAACGGAGAAGCCCGGAACTGCGATGAGTGATTTCTGTATTGGTCAGCTCTGTGAGCTTGGCAGTGCCCGACTGATTCAACTCTGTCCAGCGGGCGTGGGTTTCTAAATGGGAAGCGACTTTCTTGAGGAGTGTTTCCTTTTGAATAGGCTTGTTGATGTAGTCAGCGGCACCCAAGGCAAAGGCTTTTGCCTTATCTTCCTTTTGTTCGAGTGAGGTGACGAAAATAACAGGAATACTGTTGAACTCTTCATTTTGCCGTAGTCGTGAGCAGACTTCATACCCGTCCATCCCGGGCATCATGGCATCCAAGAGGATGAGGTCGGGTTTGACGCTCTGTAGGGTTTGCAGCGCGCGCGGGCCGCTATCGGCGGTGAGGACCATATATCCACTTGTGAGTAACGAGCGTTCAATAGCCCGGAGGGTCACTCGATCGTCGTCAACACAGAGGATGCGTGGTTTTGCTTGAGACTCCATTACTTCTCTCCGTCTGGTCGCGAGGGCAGTTCGTTGTTGTTGAGGTACGGAAGGGACGGTTTACGCGGTCGCGTCCAGTCGTAAATTTTCTAACGCTGGGGTGAGGAGCGCGAGGGCGTGTTCAAGCCGGACCACGACCTGCGGGGCCAAGGTGATATCGCCTTGACGTCCCAATTGTTCAAGCGCCCGTGCAACTTCAAAAGGTTCTCGGGTGGTAAAATTGCCGACTGAGCCTTTTAATGCATGTGCTGCTTGCGTGAGCGCGAGGAGGTCTGCTTGTACCACGGCTTCCTTAATACGCGAGAGGTACCCAGGGTATGATTCCAAAAATAATTCCGCCATTTCGGATAATAAAATCTTATCGCCGTCAACACGATCCAGAGCCTCGCTCAGATCGAATACGGAAGGAGTTAAGTGTTCGGCTACTTCGAGCGCTCCGTCCTGCGCGTGGGTTTCTTCCCCAGCCGGAGCAAAGGGGTCCTCCTCGGCGTAATGAGGAGGGGAGGACTGGGATAGGGGCTCCCACCCCGGAGGTTGGTGATCCTGGTGTTTCCACGGGACGTTGTTTGTCACCTCCGGAGAGTCGGCATCGTCGTCTTCTGTCAGGGTTGACGGGAGAATGCGAAAACCCGTTTCCGTCGGCGCAGGGGCCTGTGTGTCAACGATGAGCGCGGTGTTATCGCGTACTTCTTCTGAGTCAATGGCATCTTTTCCCAAAGGGAAGTCTATCTCGAAGATGAGCGCGGTGTTGTCACGCGCCTCTTCCTCACCGTCCATGTGTGGAGAAAACTGAGACAGCGGATGGAACGTAGCCCCTACAGTCGGTGGCTCGGTGGCTTTTGCGGTGAACGAGACGGCTTCGGTGCTTGCTGGCGTGGACTCGCGAGGGGTGGTGTGCGCCTCAGACACGACTACGGCTGCTCGTTCTCTTGCCCACGCGACCCAATGGGCAAGCGTTGCTTGCAGTTTATCTGGGTTCAGTGGTTTAGACAGATAGTCATCCATACCAGCGGCGAGGCAGCGCTCGCGGTCTCCTGGCATAATGTGGGCGGTAAGAGCGACAATTGGGAGATGCGGTAGCTCCAACATGACTTCCCGTGCGCGGATTTCCCCAGTAGCGGAAAGTCCGTCCATTTCCGGCATTTGGCAATCCATCAGGACCGCACTGTAAGGGTTGGTCGCAGCTTCCTCCATCGCCTCCCGGCCATTAAATACGACTTTGGCTCGATAACCAAATTTTTCGAGGAGCCGTCCAATCAGCTTTTGGTTGACCGGATTATCTTCGGCAACGAGGATCGCCGGTTTTTCATCCACTCCGACAGGAACTTTTAGTAATACTGGACCGGTTAATGCCGGAGACGGTGCTTCCGTTTTGGTCGCGACCTGCTGGCGCAGACACACCGTAAACCAGAAGGTACTTCCGTGAGCTGCTTCGCTTTGGACCCCGACTTCTCCACGCATGCGTTCAACGATTTTCTTGCTAGTGGCTAATCCGATCCCGGTTCCTCCATACCTGCGGGTGGAGGACGGATCGACTTGTGAGAAGGCTTGAAAGAGATTGGCCAAGCGGTTGGTTGGAATTCCAATCCCAGTGTCGGTAATCGCAAAACGCAGCGTGACCTCGTCTTGCGTAGCCTGTATGAGACCCGTATGCAGAGATACCTTCCCTAGGTCCGTGAATTTCAGAGCGTTCCCGAGTAGATTAATGAGGACTTGACGAAGCCGTATTGCATCTCCACGGAGAACGGAAGGGACGTCGTCGCGAATAAACGAGGTCAATTCGAGTTTTTTCTTTGCTGCGGTTTCTGCAAAGAGGTCGAGGACTTCTTCAACCGTGTCACGCAGGGAAAAGTCTCCCTCTTGAAGTTCAAATGTTCCAGTTTCTAGCTCCGAAAAATCGAGCAAGTCATTGACAATAGTGAGCAACATATCTGCGCTGTCACGCGCAGTTTCTGCATAGTCTTTCTGTTCAGCGGTAAGCGGAGTATCTAACAGCAGCTGAGTCATGCCGATGACCCCATTGAGAGGGGTGCGGATTTCGTGACTCATGTTGGCCAAAAAGTCAGATTTGGTGCGATTTGCCTCGGTGACTTCTGTTTGTGATTGTTGTAACGTCTGTTCAAGCTGGACGTGGTCGGCGGTTGCTTTTTG
>JAYVFX010001039.1:0-12399 GCA_043772795.1 Deltaproteobacteria bacterium | reverse complement strand
TGGTGGGAGAGAGTCAGAGAGAGGGGGTAGTGGCGGCGTTCACCCTCTCCTGTGTCCTCTCCCCTCAAGGGAGAGGAGAAAACTGGGCCCTGCACAATCCATATCTTGGTGGGTTTTCCCTATAGTGCAGCCTTACAGCGAATCCGCGCGCAGTGCGAAGCCGAGGAGATTCGTATCACTATCCATGCCCAGCAAGAGATGGTTGATGAAGACATTAGTCTCGACCAGGTACGTCAGGCTCTTGCGAATGGATATATTCTGGAGAATTACCCCGAACACCGCCGTGGTCCCTGCTGTCTAGTAAATGGCAGCACACTAACTGGTCGACCGTTACATGTGGTGTGCACGACGGCTCAGCCGGTGCTAATTCTTATTACCACCTATGAGCCCAAGCTACCGAAATGGCAAACGCCAACACAGAGAGGACGAGTATTATGAAATGCAGTATTGTCGGGTGCCCTGGAGAGTATGAAGAGCGACAAATTGTCCACACGGTCCGCCACCGTGATCACATCCTCGTTATCAATCACGTTCCGGCGGAAGTGTGCGCGGTGTGTGGCGACATGCTGCTCAAGCCGGAAACCGTCCGTCGCATTGAGATGTTATTGCACACTCCTGTGCAGCCTGTGGGGACTGTCCCTCTGTATGAGTACGTGTGAGTAACGGACACGGTGTCAGTCGGCAGCGGGGTTTCCTCAATGAGGAGAGAAGAGGAAGGGAAAGTGGAGGCGGGGGGAATTGAACCCCCGTCCGAGAGTGGTCTACCGAAAGCGTCTACAATGCTTAGCCCACGATTTAATCTTATCCTATCAACTCCCGTGAGCGGGATTCTCTAGGACCAGCGGCAGTAAAGTTTCGGGTCTACGCCCTGCGGCGCAACGCAGACCCTATCCCGATTTATGACGTTCTAGTCGGCCCTACGGGCACGAACCGGTAGAACGCTCACTGCGTATTAGGCAGCGAGGGCGTATTCAGCGTTGTCTGCAGCTAAATTTGCAGTCTGTCAATTTTACGGGTAAACAGCCCCCGACATTGCAACTTTGGCTTCTCAGCCCCCGTCGAACCCAGATCGCCCCCATGACGAAAACTAGAACGTGAGTATGTAAAACGTAAAAGATAGGACATCATGGGAACATGCCTTCTCCCATTTACGTTTTACGCATTACGCTTTACGTGGCGCGTCTTACGTTTTACGTGACTGTTCTCTGAAGTTTCTCTGCATTCCCCGCGCGATATCTCGTTGTACTTCGCGTGCCCGGATCGTTTCGCGCTTGTCATACCTCTTTTTTCCACGCGCAAGTGCTAACTCAACTTTTGCACGTCCACTCTTGAAATATAGGCGCAATGGAATCAGGGTCAACCCCTGCTCCTGTACTTTTCCCATCAGACGCATAATTTCTTTCTTGTGCATGAGAAGCTTGCGTGTCCGGGTTGAGTCAACGTTGAAGAAATGAGCAGGCCCGTAGGCGTTGATGTGGGCGTTGATCAATGTCATCTCGCCTTTGTCGACGCGACCATAGCTATCCTTCAACTGGGCTCGACCGTCACGAAGGGATTTGACCTCACCGCCGGTCAAAACAATCCCAGCTTCGTAGGTCTCTTCGATCTCGTAGTCGAAACGAGCCTTGCGGTTGATACAGATAGTTTTATCTTCAGATGTTGTTGGTTTGGGCATGCAAAAGCTTTCAGCGGTCAGCTTAAGGGGAAAAAGCAAAAAGGGCAAATGGGGAAAGGGGTCTGATACGTCTTGCTGAATGCTGATAGCTGACAGCCGAAAGCTTAGCGTAGCACCCTATTATCAATCAAGCGAACACCACCAACCCACGCCGCAATTGCCAGCAAGGTTGGACCTAAGATTTGCGCAGTTTCTTTGAGGGTCTCAGGATGGCAAAGTGAGGCATACTCTAATCGCACGCCACCTTGCTGAGCCAAGATCTCTTGAACCATGTGGAGTATCAGGGCGGATTGCCGCTCACCGCCAGTCACCATTTCCTGAGCTTGATTGAGAGCACGGGAAATACACAGGCTCGTGTGTCGCTCGGTTTCACTCAGTCGCGCGTTTCGTGAACTCATAGCAATCCCATCGGTCTCACGAATCGTCGGCATGGGAATGATCTCCAAGTCGAAGTTCAGATCCTTCACCATGCGCTGAATCACCACACACTGCTGAAAGTCTTTCTCGCCAAACAGCGCGAAGTGAGGCTTCACAATATTGAAAAGCTTGGCAACCACTGTCGTCACTCCACGAAAATGCCCCGGCCGGAACGCCCCGCAGAGTGGTTCACTCACTTTGTCTACTTCGACAGCAGTCTGAAAGTTCTCGGGGTACATCTCTGGTGCGGTCGGATAGAACAACACATCTGTCCCGACCTCTTCGAGCATGCGCTGATCTTGTTCGACATTACGCGGATATTTGTCGAAATCAGACGCCTGATTGAACTGCATCGGATTCACGAAGATCGTGACAACGACAAGGTCTCCACGTTTCTTGCCCTCGCGAACCAGGCTCAGATGCCCTTCGTGGAGAAATCCCATAGTCGGTACACAGGAAATCTTCTTCCCCTCTAAACGGCGCGCTTCTGACCATTGCTGCATTTCTGGAATGTGATTGATGATCTTCATATGTGAACTTGATGAGGCGGAAAAACCACGCCGAGAGACTAGAGGCTGGAGACTAAAGACTTGTTTCCCTTCCCCACCAAGCCTCAAGCCTCTAGTCCCAAGCCCCTAGTGAAACGACTGCGCATCCGCAGGGAACGCTCCACCACGGACTTCGCTGATATAGGCGTTCACAGCTTGAGAAATCACTCCTTGAAGGTCTGCATAGCGTTTCACGAACTTCGGAGCAAAACGATCCGTCAGGCCGAGTAT
This sequence comes from Deltaproteobacteria bacterium, assembly GCA_043772795.1. GTDB lineage: Bacteria > Desulfobacterota > Binatia > Bin18 > Bin18 > VGTJ01. Next base: position 9,528 of record JAYVFX010001039.1, on the reverse strand, counting down.
GTCATGAATGACAAGGATTTGCCCATCACAGTAGGGGCCGGCACCAATGCCAATAGTTGGAATCGGCAACATCTCGGTGATCTCATGAGCAAGGTCCATCGGCACCCCTTCAAGCACGACAGCAAAGGCACCAGCGTCAGCTACAGCCTGAGCATCCTCAATCAGACGTTCTCGCGCGCCCGGTTGGCGACCTGACTTTTTCCCTTGGACTTTGAATCCGCCCATGCGATGAACGGACTGCGGGGTCAGACCGATATGCGCCATCACCGGAATATCGACATTGACGATTGCCTTCATCACTCGCGCGATGTTCACACCACCTTCTAACTTGACGGATTCGACTCCGCCTTCTTTCAGCAGTCGTCCGGCGTTAGTAATCGCAGCACAGATACCAGCCTGATAAGAAAGGAACGGCAGGTCTCCAACGACTAGCGCACGAGGCCGTGCACGAGTCACGAGTTTACAGTGGTACACCATCTCATCCATAGAGACGGGTAACGTGGTATCCAACCCTTGCACGACAGTGCTAACCGAATCACCGACCAGCAATACGTCGATGCCACAACCATCAAGAATACGAGCGAACGGGTAGTCGTACGCGGTGAGCGCAGTAATCTTTTGCCCCGTAGCTTTAAGACGTTGCAGTTCTGGAACAGTAACTTTTGGTGCAGCAGCGGTCATGAGTATGTCCTCCTCACAACCGAGCCCGAAGGCGCTCGCAGGTCATCAGCGACCTGAGTCGCCATCCGTCTCGGTCCAGTTAAAAGTGGATCCAAGCGGTCGCCATCAACTCTCTCTCTCCTGCTGAGTTTTGCTTCTGGGTCGACGAATTCGTCGCCCGTCGTTAGCTTTCCTCACAGGTTCCCTCTTTGTCAGAAAGCACAGCGAAAATGTGGCAGCGCAGATACCACACTTCTCTTTCTTTTGTCTAGTAGGCCAGCTTCAGATTTGTCCTCCTTACAATCCCTGCTAAGCTGCTTGCCATGCGTTGGCAAGATACCCTCGGATCTTTGTTCATGGTTGGTATTCCTCAACCAACGTTGGATAATCAAACACGTGTACAACTCCAGGAGTTGCGCCCCGGCGGTATTATTCTGTTTCGCCGCAACTACACCACCCCAGACGCTCTTGCCACTCTGTGCGCAGAACTTCACTCGTTGTTTTCTACCCAGCGCCCAATCATTGCGCTAGACCACGAAGGAGGACGCGTTCACCGGTTGAGTCCTCCCTTTACACACTTTCCAGCCATGCTCAATGTGGGACGGACAAACTCCGTCGATCTTGCCTACCGAGTCGGGCTGGCAATGGGACACGAACTCCGCAGTGTCGGCATCGACCTCGACTTTGCCCCTGTGCTCGATGTTCTCACTAATCCAGCGAATACAGTCATTGGCGATCGTGCATTTTCTACCGATCCGTATCAGGTCGCGCTCTTTGGTCGGGCACAGGCTCGCGGACTACGAGACGCAGGTATCATTCCTTGCGGCAAACATTTTCCTGGCCATGGCGGAACGTTGCTTGATTCACACGAAGATCTCCCACGAGACGACCGGAGCCGTGAAGAACTAACTCGAATTGACCTCTATCCCTTCCAGCAAGCTATTGCTGAAGGCTTAGAGATGATCATGACTGCGCATGTCCTCTACCCCGCGCTTGATCCTGATCTTCCAGCCACAGTGTCACCAAAGATTCTGAACAGCTTACTGCGGCAGCAGATAGGATTTAATGGTGTGATTATTACCGATGATCTGGAGATGGGTGCCGTCGTCCGCCATTCAACAATCGATCAGGCTGTGATCAATACCCTCACTGCCGGGGCGGACATGCTTCTTGTGTGTCACAAGATCGAACTGGCGATTGTGGCACGAAATGCGTGTGTTCAGGCGGTCGAAAGCGGAGCAGTTCAGCAAGCTCGCATTGAGGAAGCTGCGCGACGGATCTCCGCGTTAAAAATAGCGCATCAGCAGCGTCAACTTCCAGTAGGTGAATCGATAGGGAGACACGAGCACGCGCAGTTGGTGGAGGAGATCCGGCGCGCCGTTTCGTAATACGAGGCATGGACGAACTGGCGAATCGGGGAAACAGCCAAATAGTTGACCGCATTCGCTCTGAAAAAAAACAATTTCACCTGCTCTTTTCGCCTTTTCGCCCTTTCGCCCTTTCGCCGCTTTCCCCAACCAATTTGGGCAGCGTTTTCTGAAACGGATCTCTGACAATCCCTTTTTCAGTGACAATTGCGGTGACCAATTCATGCGGCGTGACGTCGAAGGCGGGGTTGGCCACGCGCATGTTGGTTGGGGCAACTTGCTTGCCAAAGACGTGCGTCACTTCACGAGAGGGACGTTCTTCAATCGGAATGTATTTACCACTTGGACAAGCAAGGTCAATCGACGACGTGGGCGCGGCAACGTAAAATGGCACGTCGTGCCGTGCAGCCAGCACCGCTGAGGTGTATGTCCCAATTTTATTCGCCACATCGCCATTTGCAGCAGTACGGTCCGTGCCAACGATCACGCAGTCGATCTTTCCTTGCTGCATGAAGTGCCCAACCATGTTGTCAGTAATCAACGTCGCCGGAATTCCTTCTTTTTGCAGTTCCCAGGCTGTCAGCCTTGCTCCTTGCAGAAACGGGCGGGTCTCAGGAACAATAACGGAAATATTCTTCTTCTGCTCCCAGGCCGCACGAATCACTCCCAGTGCAGTTCCATAGCCCGCCGTAGCAAGCGCACCGGCATTACAATGCGTGAGGATCGTTGCACCTTTAGGAATCAACGTCGCGCCGTAGCGCCCCATGCGACGATTGGCCGCGATGTCCTCCGCATGCATCTTCAAGGCTTCACGCTCCAATGCCCCACGAATCGCCTCATCTCCTTGCTTTTGAATGCGGTTGTATACTCGGCGCATTCGCTCAATGGCCCAGAACAGATTGACCGCGGTGGGGCGGGTCGCCGCAAAGACTTGGCAGAGTCGCTCAAATTCGTTCGCGTCACTGATCTTCTTGAGCTGGCGTGCACCAAGGGCGACCCCCATTGCAGCAGTAACACCAATCGCCGGGGCACCACGCACGACCATATCTTTGATTGCCTTGGCGACGCCACGATAGTCACGGTATGTGCGATAAATCTCTTTGGTCGGCAGCAGTCGTTGATCCAGCATCACCACTGTGCCGTTTTGCCATTCAACGGTAAAAAAATCACCCATAGTTTTATCAATGAAGCATGAAAGAGGTATTCCTCTCTCTTGGTTTTCTTAATTCTTCATTTTTAATTCTTAATTACTTCCACCCCAGTCGAGGGTTTCCAGGTTGCAACCGTCTGATCATCCGGTAGCCGTTTAATCGTCACTTCGTCCATTTCCTCACGAGCAGTGAAGAGCTTCAGCGACTGACCATGCTGAACCCAGGTGTCGACGATGAACTGCACTACGGACTTCTGCTTGTCATCGGATAATTCCCGCCACTTTTCCGTTACTTTGGCGATGAACATTTTCCCATCCAGCCGCGCTTCCATCCCAAAATATACGTCAGCCCAAAGACTTTTGTCGAGATCTGCATTGACTTTATAGACACAGGTCAGGACCGATGGATTCGCATCCTTCGGAAAATCAGTCGGAATGTTCGGCTCACGGTCCATCTCTTCGACATTGGAGAACTTCTCCAACTCCTTTGCCGGCATTTGCTCAGCGTGGCGATAATAGAGGACGAGACCTAAGGCCCCGAACAACACCACCATCGGCATTCTGCGAATGAATGTCAGAAGGCCGTCAAACACTGCGCCGATAGTCTGGAGCAGCGAGCGATGAGCGTTGGGCTTCAATGGGGAATTAGCGCCTGATGATGACATTAATAAGGGAACCTAGCACTTGCCCCCCTCGCGCAGAAGAGGAGCGGAGAAATTGTGGAATGCGGATTGTAGAATGCGGAATGCTAATGACCTTATTCTTTACACTCTGCAATCTACATTCCGCAATCGCCAATTGTTAGCCCCACAACCGCTTCGTCGCCAGTTGCGCTCCCTCAGCACAGGCCTTGAGTTTCGCCCACACCACAGTCTCTGCCACCATCTCCCACCCCGCAAATGTACCGAAGCCGCAATCCGAACCAGCGATCACACGACTGCGATCACCGACAACATCCACGACTTGGCAGATACGATCGGCAATCACTTCTGCCGGTTCGACATAGTTAGTGGTCGAATCAATCACGCCAGGAATCAGGATCTTTGAATCAGGGAGTTTGTGTTTACGGAATACTTTGTATTCATGTTGATGGCGGGGGTTCGACATCTCGAGCGACAAAGCTTCAACTTTCGCTTGATAGAGGATCGGCAAAATGTCTTCGAGCGGAACATCGTGATTATGCGGACCATCATAGTTTCCCCAGCAGATATGCAACCGCACCCGATCAGCCGGGATATTCTGCACTGCGTGATTGACTGCCACGATATGCAGCTCCACGATCTTCTGAAACTCCTTCACTGACAGATCTTGGTAGAGAAAGGTCCGCTCCATGGCTAAATCGGGCGCATCGAGTTGCAGAACAAACCCTTGGGCATGAATGTACTCATACTCTTTCCGCATTTGCTCAGCGACTGCCATCACATAATGTTCGTGTGAATCGTAGTACGCGTTCAACATCGTCGTACAGATGATGCCTGGTGACGCGGCAGTCATGAACCGTTCGGTGAACTGCTTCGGAGCTTGGTCCATACAACGACGCGTCAGTGCACATTCTTTTTGCACCCCGCTCAGATCTTCATACTTCACCTCAGCTCTTGCCTCTGGCGCGTTGAAGACTTTAGCACGACCCATATCTCGTCGTTGCAGAATTACCATAAAATCAGGGAACTCGCGCATGTCTTGTGGCGTAGGCCGTTTACCCTCACCGCTAAACCCGGTCATCCGTTGGGGCACATAGGTCTGAAAACCGATGCGCGGCTGCTCACCGTCGTTACCAATATCTACCCCGGCTTTGAGTTGCTTCTCAATGACATGCGTCACTGCTTGTTCGGCTAACCGCTCCAGCTCAGCTACGTCGATCTTCTCGTCGTGCTCTTGGCGAATCAATAGGTCACTGAGGGCAGCCTTACGCGGGAGGCTACCAACGTGGGTAGTCAAAATACGAGAGTCGCTCTTTTTCATTTACTTCCCCTATCTATAAAGATCATCTCAGGTTCTCTTCACGTTTTACGTTTCACGTTTTATGTTCTGCGGCGGCGGAACTATACCATAGCCCTGCCTTAGGTCCATCTTGCCCCACCTTGATTTCTTTGGTCAGACGCGCGAGAAGGGTTGCGGTCGTTTTACTTGTCCTGGCATTCTTCTTCTCAAAGAGCGCTCATTAGATTTAAGTTGCGATTGATGTCTATTATTAGGATCTACGGGGCAAGGAGACCATCGCACGCTCTACAGTAGTTCTCGAAAACTTCCACCAGTGTACCGCAATCGTCCTAACATACGAGCCTGGAAGAGAAACCAGTGTGAGTATGAGTTCTATGCACGTATGACTAGCATCAGTTTTCCCTACGCTCTATAACTTTTCACTTGCAATGCCCCTGGACGTAACTTAACTGTAGCAGGGACACTAAGGTAAGCATTTTTTCCGTAAGGAGGAAGAGTATGGCAATTAATCTATTAGACTTAGCAAAAGGAGCTTTGACCCCAGATCTCATGCAGAAGGTCAGCGCTCTGGTCGGTGAGAGCCCAACTAATACGCAAAAAGCTGTTGATGGCGCAATCCCGAGCGTATTGGCGGGTTTGTTAAACTTTGCCTCCTCGAACGCCGACGGCCCAACCCGTCTCATAAGCCTGATCACGCAAGGCAACTATGGAAGCCTTTTGGGCAATCTCTCTAATCTGCTGAGCGGTGGGAGTGGGACACAAGATTTACTGAAAACCGGCAAGGACCTGCTTGGCACTCTTTTCGGTGGCAAACTTGGCGCACTAACCGACCTGGTCGCGAATAACAGCGGCATCAAAGGCGCTTCAGCAACATCGCTCCTCAGTCTCGCTGGACCGCTCCTGCTCGGCCTACTCGGACGAGAAACGGCATCGCAAGGGTTGAACCCCTCAAACCTCGTGAATCTATTGATGGGTCAGAAAGACCTACTAGCGAAAGCCGCTCCGGCCGGACTCGCTGGAATTCTCGGACTTGCCAATCTGGGAAATCTTGGCTCAGGGTTGGCAGATACAGCAGCACGAGTTGCAACGGGAGCTACTAGTGCCGCCACGACACGAGCAGTCGAAGCAACACGCGAAGGAAGCGGGATTGGGAAATGGCTCATTCCTCTGTTACTCGCCGGTCTTCTGATTCCATGGTTCCTCTTTTCTCGTGGTTGTAGTGAAGAGCCAAAACCAATCGCTAAGCGAGAAGCGACTCCTCCACCTCCTCCGGTAGTACGACCAGCACCCCCACCACCTGCACCGCCAGTAGCACGACCGACCCCACCACCTGCCGCAGTAGTACAGCCGACACCCCCACCAGCACCAGCGGTCTCAGTCAAGGAAGAAGTCGCGCTTCCCGATGGTGCCAAACTGACCCTGCAAGAGGGGACGCTCAATTACAAGCTCGCCAAGTTCTTGGCGGATACAACTGATACCACTCTTCCTCGCACGTTTGTGTTTGATAACTTGAACTTCAAGCTCGGGACGACTGAGCTTACAGAAGAATCAGAACAAACAGTGAAGGATTTGGTTGCGATCCTAAAAGCCTATCCTGCCACTGAATCACGCTTGGAAGGCCATACGGATAGTGTCGGCGATGCGGAAGCAAACAAGAAACTCTCGCAAGATCGTGCTGACGCAGTAAAAGCGACTATGACGAGCGATGGCATTGACGAGAACCGTCTCTCGACGACTGGCTACGGTCAGGAGAAACCCGTCGCTTCAAACGACACCGACGAAGGGCGAGCGCAGAATCGGCGGTTAGAGTTGGTCGTCGTCAAGAAATAACGGAGAGAGTTCGTCCACAAAGTAGGGGCGTATGGCGTACGCCCCTACGGTTCTGCAATCCCGTATTTCCGCATCAGTCGATATAATGTCGTCCGTTCAATTCCGAGCCGTTTCGCTCACTCACGCGTACAATAATCAGGCCGTGCTGATCAATAGCCTCGGCCGCGTTCACGAGTAGCCCAAACACAACGTGTGCCATGAGGCCCGGGGCAGCGAACACCGGGGGTGAAATCACAGGAAGCTACGGGAGTGTACGAATCTTCTGTGGTCCGATTTAGAAGGTCCGATCGAAAAGGACGGCGGGGTATGGATTCGTTGTGCGATAATCTACACCCTTGCTGGCGCACCGGATTGCCGTAGGGTGATCTCGACACTTGGGCGACCCTTGTGCGTGAGCAGGCCGTCGGCTTCAATTTGATCTCTCCCTTCCCAGCGGAAGGAAAAGCAGCACTGCGAGAGGGCTTCCATGGTCTGTTCGCAACGATGGACAACTTCACCATCATCCCGCTCAATTGGCAATATCGCACCGTTGGCGACACTGGATATGCTTGGGGACACGTCGGAGTTGCGTTCAAGCCTAAAGATGAGCCCCTGCGAACCATGTGGGGGCGCGAGATCATGACGTAGACAAAGGTAGGCGGGAAATGGCAGATGGTTACTGTTCACGCCTCACACATTCCAGCGAACGGCTTATAGGAAAGAGAAAGAGGTTAACAATGCTCAGAGCCGTTCTGCTTTTGACGCTCCTCGTTCACACAACGTTTACACTCTATGTCTGTCGTGAAAGCGGGTACCTCAGCTTATTCCCTCCGTTTAACGAACTAGCGACCTACCAAATCTTTGTTGATTTATGTATCGCGTCGAGCCTGGTACTGCTCCTCCTATACCTCAACGCCAAACGAACAGGGCAGCCATTATGGCCCTTACTTTTGTGTGCGATTGGCGTGGCGTTATCCGGGTCAATTGCACCATTGACCTACTTGCTCATTTATAGAGCGGTGTATGAGGACTCGACAAAAACATCGGGCTGAGGAGCCCCTGCGTAAGCGGGGCAAAGCCGCAGCCCATTCCTGACAGATCGCTTAGCGCCTTAAGTTCCGGAGCCCGGAGGACATCTGGGCTCTACCTCCATCATCTCCGTCGCAGAGGACATGGGGTGTATCCATCCCTGCGGATTGCTATGTTCATAGAAGAGTGGAGAGCGTCTATGAAATCTTTCAATTGGCAGAACCTCCTGCAGAGTCATCCCCTCTTTTCGAGTCTCAACGAGGAAGAAATTGCCGATCTTCTCAAGGACGCAGTCTCGCAGGAGCACAGTTACTCTCAAGGCGCTGCCATCCTGAAAGAAGGTGAAGTTGGCGACTCACTTTTCCTCATTAGCTCAGGATCGGTGCAAGTCGCACTACGAGGAGAAGGTGGACCTTCTACCTCGCTTGCCGTTTTGCAAGCCGGTGACATCTTCGGAGAAATGGCGGTCTTGGAACGACGACCGAGATCCGCAACGGTGTTGGCCAATGAAGATTGTGTACTGTTAGAGATCACAGGAGAGAATATCCGCAAACTGCTGGAAGTGCATCCTGAGATGCAGGTCAAGCTGTACACCATAGCACGTGATCGCATGAAGCAGTGGTTTCGCAGCTTGGGTACCGGAGAGATGCATTGATTGTAAGGCAAAACTCCCCAAACCATCCAGTAGGCAAGCCGTGGAGGTGACATACGAAAGAGCGTTGCACCTCTCACCTGACTTCGGATGCCCATGAATATTATCCCATGGCATCACTATGCGACTTCATCGTAGCCTCCGCCGATCCACTGTATGAAACAGAGCCCATGACCAAAGGGGTCGCTCATGACCGCTTGGCAACCCCACGCAAAGGGCTGGGGCTCTCCCTCAAGCGTTGCCCCAGCCTGCACCGCCCGCTCAATAGCCAACGCAAGATCCTGCACGACGAAATCAAGATGCACGGGCGTCCAGTGACGTTGGTAGTCACGAAGTTGAGACGTGAATGCACTGGGAGAAGAGCCCGGCAGCTTTTCCATAAGGTAGATCGGCAAAGCCGCGCCGAGCATTTCCGCAACGGTGCCAGCAAAGAGGCGGCGGGCCAGGTGCAGGCCAACTCCGTTTTCGTAGAAAGCAATGGCGCGTTCAAGGTCTGGGACATCAATGTTGAGTAAACACTCCATTGGCCTCTCTTCTTTAGAAAATCGCCACCGGTTGACACGGAGAGCCCGTACTCCCAGCAATACGTAACGGCATCGCAACAAAGAGAAACTCGTAGCGCTTCTCCTCCGCACAGGCAGCCACCAAACGTTCGGGAGAGGCGTTATCAATCAGGCATAGTCCCAAAAAAGGAATCCCTAGATGGACGCCAAAATCGATGCCGTTATAGCCAACGGGAAATTCATCCAACATGTCCCACGCAACCGCAGAGACATCGTGTTCGCGTAGCCACTCGAGACAGGCGATATGCAGACCAGGTCGCTCCTCCACCGCGAAACTCCGTGGAGAAATCGTCGCGGCAAGACTGGTCTTCGCGGCCTCATATGCATCTCGACCACTGCGTATCACGACGACATCGC
>JAYVFX010001038.1:0-13435 GCA_043772795.1 Deltaproteobacteria bacterium | reverse complement strand
CGCCGTGTACATGTGGGAGCAACGCCTTTGATGCCACAGGGGAGACCTTGCTGAGCTAGTCTCACACAGTTCGTATAAGATCTGATAAGATGAATTATGACAAATATAAAATCGCTAGTCTCCACACTATATGGCATCAGGGTGCGTCTATTACATACACGGTGGCCTCTCACGACTAACTCAGTGGTTCCACGTCTCCTGGAATCAACTGCGCGAGCGTGACCGATCCAAGCGGAACGGGAGGCTGGGTTAACCAGTCATGGTCCTCTTCAGTGAAGCTGGAGCAACAACTTTCACAAAATGGCTTCCGCTCGATACTGACCCAACCCGCAAGCTCACATGGCATCTCTGCACGGTCGTCGCGAACCTGTACCTTCCGTTTGCAGCAACAACATATTACGATAACCATGTCGTGCATCTTCTTCTCCTCTATATCCTTCCCGCACGTCGATCACCATCCGTTCTGACAAACCTGAAAGAATTCAAACTAAGAGTTTATCAAGTTTCTGAAAACTTCTTCAGTAGCAGAGTGCCAGCCCTGTGATCCTCACACCTTGAACTCTCACATCATGATCGTCACAGAAGCTCTCGACGCAAACGTTTCTCTAGCGCACCCGCTCTGACGATCTCGCACTCCCACACCGTCAACACACGCCATCCGGCCTTCTCCAGAAGCTGGTTATTTCTCGCGTCCCGCTCGACATTTTGCACGAACTTCTTCCTCCAAAAGGCTGCTCTGTTTTTTGGCGTCGTGGCTTTTGCGCAGTCTTCATGGCGATGCCAAAAACAGCCATGAATGAAAACCACCGTCTTGTGCCGAGGGAGGACAATGGGGGTAACCGTACAAGGGCGCACAAAGTTTCACAACTTTATCTAACTCCTTGATTTTACAGCAAGTGCATTTTTCGTTAAACGGGCGATCGCTTGTGAAATGCGAAAACTAACTTCTTGTAATTTCAACGAGTTACACGATCTGTGAAACTTTCTGTACTTATGTACGGTTACCCCCAATATACGCGTGCGCTCACCTTTACGCAGTGCGTGGGGCTGATGTCGGATGTGGTCTTTCGCATCGTGCCCAGTGTCGGGGCGTGGTATAAAGCGCATCAGGACGAGGTCCCGGTTACGCGACAAGCGGTGTACGACAAATTGAAGCCTCTGGAACTGGCGACGGCGGCTGGGTTAGTGGAGTATGCGGGGCAGGAATTGGGCGCCTGTTTGCGGCAGATGCCCTCACCGCCCACCCCGTTACTCCCAGGCTATCGGGTGCGGGTCCTGGACGGGAACCACTTGGCGGGGACGGACCATCGGGTGAAAGCCCTCCGTCGCTATCGGGCGGCCGCCCTGCCCGGGCATGCCTTGGTCTTTTATGATCCACAGTGGGATGTGGTGACGGATGTCCTTCCGTGTGAAGACGCGTATGCCCAAGAGCGCACCTTGTTCTCAGCAGTGATCCCGCTGGTGGAGAAGCGGGACTGTATTGTGGCGGATCGGAATTTTTGCACGCTGGAGTTTGTGTTTGGCCTGGTGTGGCGGGGCGCGTGTTTTGTGCTCCGCCAACACCGGGCGAACGGGGTAAGCCAGCCACACGGCCCGCGCCGCGGGGTTGGGCACGATGCTCGGGGACAAGCCCTGTATGAACAAGCGGTGTGTTTGACCGATCCGGAGACCGGCACGACGGTCATTATTCGCCGGATCACGGTCCAGCTGCACACGCCGACCCGCCACGGCGAGACCGAGCTGCATATCCTCACCAATCTGCCGGTGACAGAGGCGTCCGCTTCCCTGATCGCCGCTCTGTACGCTACCCGCTGGACCATCGAAACCGCCTTTCAACATCTGACCGTGGATCTCGCCTGTGAGGTCGACACGCTGGGCTATCCCAAGGCCGCCTTGTTTGGCTTTTGCGTGGCTTTGGTCGCGTACAATGTCGTGGCGCTCGTCAAAGGCGCGGCGCACGGGGCCGAGTACGTGCAGGACCAGCTCTCGATGTATTATTTGACCTTGGAAGTCGCGCAAGTAACCACGGGCATGGAAATCGCGGTAGGGACAGAATCGTGGGAGATTTTTCGGCAGATGAGTAGCGCCGCGTTTGCGACCACCCTGGTGGCGATTGCCCAGCGCCTGGACACGAAGAAATACACCAAACACAAACGCGGCCCGAAGAAATCACCGCCTAACAAACTGAGTGGCAAGCGGCAGACGCATGTCTCGACCGCGCGGATTCTAGCGATGCACGGGTAAACACCAGACCTTTACAGGGCTGACCGCCGCACCCCCTCATAGTGTGTTGCCCATGCGCGCAAATGCTGTCGGTCGGCGTCGCGCGTGCCACGCCGTGAGCAGCCGCGCCACGTTGTCCGCCGTCGGCTGGGTCGCATCAATTTCGAGGTCGTACTCCATGAACCGATGTACGGTGTGAAAGTCTCTGCGTGCCTCTCCACTGCGCCGGTCTCCCCTGCTCCGCTCCCGTCTCTCCAGCTCTGGCAATGGACAGTGCACCCCAACACAGAACACATCAAACGGCGCGAGGAGCTGGACCACATCGATCACCCACTGCCGCTGTTCAATGATGTGATCGACGATCAGGTTATTGCCAGCCGTGGCGAAGGCGACCAGACTGCGATGGAAGCCGTCAAACACGGCAGGCCGCAGGCGCGCCCAGTCGAGATCGCCGTTGCGAATGCGAGCCATGGGTAAGGCGTTGGACTCGCGCAGATGATCAAACGACCAATGCCAGAACGGGTCGTGCAACTGCTGCTGCAGCGCACACGCCAGCGTCGATTTCCCTGCGCTCGACGCACCGTTGAGCAGGATGATCTTGCCTGGTTCCCGAGAATCGTTCATCAACATTACTTCCGCTGAGGGCCGAAGGATCGGCGGTTGGCGTCTTTAGCGCGCGTGGGATACCCCACCAGGTACGTCATGGGAACCGGCGAAGCGCGAATGGGGTCTTCACCGATATGCCACGTGTACGCCTCACTACTGGCCTCATCAATGAGTTCGCGTAAGTCCGTGGGTGAATACGTCCGCAGGCACGAGACAATGCCATCGACCAACGTCACCAGCGGAATGATCGGGATGAGATACGTAAACACCAGACGCGAGAATCGAAACGGGCGAATGAACGGTGTCACACAGAGGACCGTCAACGGCGAGATACAGGTGAGCACGATGGCCAGGACGCTACGTTGCGTGACCTCGAAGGCGCAGAGCCCCCGCCGTTGCTGCACCGCATCGTGAATAATCGCCCGGACTTGGGTCGGGGTGAAGTGATGCAATGCGGTAAAGAGTGTACGCACTCCAGCCAAGTCTGCCGGGACACAGATTGCATCGACACTGGCAGCACAAAATTGCAGCGCTCCACCAGATCTGTCCACCTCCACAGCTAAGGCCGCCACATTCGGATACTTATCCGTCAAGCAAACACACACGTCACGTTGCCGCTCCGCTCGCAGTGCGTGCACCAGACTTGGCCACGGACCCCCTGCGCCTGAACACAAATCGACAATGTCATTGGACTCACATTTATCGAGTGCCAGCGAGAGCCAGCGTATCGCCCCAGCATACTGATTCCCCTTGTGCAGTAGAAAAGCGAGAAAATCAGTCTGGGCGTCGCGAATCAGTTGTGGACACCAGGATTGATCGTTGAGCTCGAAGAACTGAATGCGTCGCATGGGACTCTCCTTCCTAGTGGTACGGAGGTGCACGTGTATAGCCTATCCTTTGTAGTGGATGAGACGTGCACACCACCGAGCTTACTCTGCATCTGTGAGCGGTTGTGACTCATAGTTCGTACCGTACCACCACAGGGGCAAGCAAATCACGAGAGAATTACGAGATTTGTACGAGAAAGTTCCGAGATGGTTGGGATACGCACGTCGACGCAAGAATGGGGCATCACGTCAGGTTATGTCTGTCCTACGGCAATGCGTCCAGCAACGCTTTTGCCTCTTGCAAGTCTTTCGTATCAAAGCCTTCCGTGAACCACCCGTAAATCTCAGATAACATCCTGTGTGCTTCCGCTTGTTTCCCCTGTTGCTGCCACAAGCGCGCGAGGCTCATCGTTGCACGGAGTTCGAGCGACTTCGCCTGCTGCTTTTGCGCAATCTCAATGGCTTTCAGGAAGCAGGCTTCGGCTTCTTGCTCCGTGCTTTCCTGTCGCAGCGTCAGCTCGCCTTTGAGCCGATACACCTCTGCCTCGTAGAAGCGCTCATCATTCTTGTCTACGAGCCGCAACGCCTCCGCTATCGTCGCCAGCCCCTCCTCCACCTGTCCCGCTCCTTCATACCCCACAGCGAGGTAGGCGAGATACATGGTCTTTCTGAATCCTTGGCCATACGCCTCCAGCCCCTGCTGGACCTGAGTGATTCCCTCCTCCCACCGTGCCTGCATGGTCAGGGCTGCACCCCGTAGTATCGTGCCCAGCGCTAGGAAGGTGGAAAATCCCTGCTCACTAGACAAGGTCGCCAGCGCTTCAGCTCGCTCCTGGGTCCCCTGCCCTTCTCCGCGCAGATGATGCAGCATGGCGGTAAAGTTCAAAGTAAACGCCAGGCTGAGGGGATGTCCGAGTTCGTGCGCCAAGCGCAGCGTCTCGTGCATGCGTGCCAGAGCCTGGTCTGGATACCCTAAGCCCCAGAGCGCCATGGCCATAAGGCAGAAACTCACAACGCCTAGGTCGTGTGTGTACAGAGAGATTAAGGTCTGGTGGTGTTGTGGTTGGTAGTGGGTGATTGCTTGCTCCAACGACGCATGGGCATGGACAATCTTCCCTCGCCACAACACGGTGGCCCCTAAGGTACAGTGCGCTTCGAGGAGCCAGAGGGCCTCGGGCATCTGCTCCGCGAGCCGCAAGCTTTCCTCGGCCAGTGCTTGCGCCGTACGGAGCTCGCCTTGGTTTGCATAAAACAACCAGAGGCCATACAGCACGGGAAACCGTCGCGAGAGGTCGCCGAGCTGTTCACATAACGCCCGGGCGCGGGTGTAGTGCCGGACAGCTTCCGGCGATGAATACCCTTGGGTGGCTAATAACGGCGGGCCGAGCGTGAGACGCAGCGGTAACTCCTGCACGGCTCGCTCCGGTGTTTCCGGATGCGTCAAGAGCAAGTCCAGCGCTTCCGTGAGATGGCTGATTGCCTCAGCGTTGGCAGAGTGTTGGACCGCCTGTTGTCCGGCCACGTGGAGATAGTGAATAGCCTTCTCCGTGTTGCTGCTGCGTTGATAATGGCGTGCGAGTTCTCCGTAATGCTCTTCTAGATTATCTCGGTACAGCCGTTCAATTGCGTGTCCGATTCGCTCGTGCAACGCTTTCCGTCGCTCCTGCAGAACCGTGCTGTAGGCGACCTCCTGCGTCAGCGCGTGCTTGAAGAGGTACTCGCTCTCAGGAAAGGCAGGCTGTTCGTAGAGAAATTCTTTATGTTGGAGCGACGCCAGCAGCCGATACTGCTCCGCTTCGGGTTGCGTGATGACCTGACGGATCAGGCGCAACGGGAATTGGCGGCCAATGACCGAGAGTTGCTGGAGCAACGCTTTCTCCTCCGGCGCGAGGCGATCGATGCGGGCAGCGAGGACCGCTTGCACGGTCGGCGGGATATGCAGGTTTGCCGGGAGAGACACGACACGTCGCGTCTCTCCCCCCTCGTGCACGAGCACTCCTTGTTCCTTGAGCTCTTGCACGATCTCTTCCATAAAGAAGGGCGTGCCTTGCGTCTTGTCCAAAATCAAGTGTTTGAGGGCATGAAGAGACGTGACATGCCACGTCTCTCCTCCCGTCGTACCCAACAGCGCGTCGAGGAATTCCTCTGCCTCAGCCTGGCCAAACGGCGCCAGCCGCAACTGCGTGTAATACGTCTTCTGCCCCCACTCATGGCGATATTCTGGACGGTAGTTGGTCAGGAGGAGGAGTTTGGCACTGGCCACACTCTCACTCAGCGTGTCCAGGAAGCCTTGCGTCTCGCCGTCAATCCAATGCAGGTCTTCAAAGATCAGCACCAGCGGTTGGTTGAGACTCTCTCTGAGGAACAACTTCTTCAACGCCTCGAGCGTGCGCCGCCGCCGAATCTGCGGGTCCATCTGCGCCAGCGGCGAGGGGTGTTCTTCAATGCCCAGCAATGCGAACAGATAGAGCAACGTGTCTTCCAGGCTACGATCGAGGTTCAGCACCTTGCCGGTGACTTTCTCCCGGCGGGTCCGCTCCTCATCCGGCTGTTCAATACGAAAATACGTTTTGAGCAGTTCGATCACCGGCAGATACGCCGTCGCTTTGCCATGCGAGACGGAATAGGCTTCCAATACGAGGCACCCGGCGAGCGCAGTGAGTTTGAACTCATAGAACAAGCGCGACTTGCCTAAGCCTGGCTCGCCCATCACACCAACAATTTGCCCGTGACCGGCTTTGGCGTGCTCCAAGGCTTTGTGTAGCTGCTCCATCTCGCTCTGTCGTCCGACAAACCGTGTCAGCCCGCGTCGCGTGGCCGAGACTTGCAGTCGCGTTCGGAGGGGACCGGTGCCAACTACCTCATAGATGTGCAATGGCTCTTCGACGCCTTTGATCTGCGTCTGGCCGAGGGCTTTGAAGGCAAAATACCCATCGGTGAGCTTATGTGTGTAAGACGTGACGAGAATGGAGCCCGGCGTCGCCATCTGTTCCATGCGAGCAGCAAGGTTGGTCGAATGCCCAACTGGTACGTAATCTGCGTGCAAGTCGTCCTTGCGAATCGACCGCACAACCACTTCACCGGTATTGATCCCGACCCGCATTGCCAACGGCACGCCGTGTTTCAAGCGGATCTGATCACTATAGCGGCGCATCTCCTCTTGCATGCGCAGCGCCGCGTATAATGCACGTTGCGGATGATCCTCGTGCGCAATCGGCGCACCGAACAACGCAAAGATGCCATCGCCCAGCGCTTGCGCGACATAGCCTTCATAGCGATGCACCGCGTCTATCATCAGTTGCAGGGCCGGGTCGATGATGGAGCGAGCTTCTTCAGGATCAAGTCCTTCGATCAATGCCGTCGAGCCCTTGAGATCGGCAAACAAGGCTGTGATCGTCTTGCGTTCACCGTCTGTTACTGTCGCCGCGCGGATGCGCTCGGCTAAGTGCGCAGGGGTATAAGCGACAGGCGGTGGGGTGGCGGTCTCCGCTTCTCCGGGTCCCCGGTTCTCCCATTCCGTTTTCCCTCTCGTTTCGCCTTTTCCCCATTTCCCCTTTTCCCTCTCTGCATCCGTACCGACCCACACCAACATTTTGCCATCTTGGTCGACCGCCAACGCTTCAATATCGATCAGTTGTTCCTTGAGCACGTCGAGCTGCTCCTCAGCAAGGTTGAACTCCATGCGGAGCGTCCGATACGAGAGGCGCCCGCGTTGCTGGAGCAGGGCAGTGGCGTGGGTGATGATCTCCGAGAATTTCATTCCTCCTCCCCCAGCACGGTCAACAACATCTTCGCTTCTTGCAAATCCTTGGTGTCAAAGCCTTCAGTAAACCAGTGGTAAATCTCGGATAACATATGGTGAGCTTCTTGCTGCTGGCCCTGCTGCTGCCACAGCCGCGCCAGGCTCATCGTCGCGCGCAGCTCCGGCGACTTCGCTTGCTGCTTGCGCGCAATCTCAACAGCCTTGTGAAAACATTCCTCCGCTTCTTCTTCGACTTTAGACCCTTCGACTACGCTCAGGACAGGCTTTGGACCTTGGACGTTGGACTGAAGAGTTAGCTCCCCCTTGAGCCGATACAGCTCGGCCTCGTTCCAACACTCCTCAGTTTTGTCCACCATCTCCAGTGCCTCGGCCAGCATGGTCAGTCCCTCTTTGGCCTGCCCCATTTTCCCATACGCCTCAGCTAGCAGCCCAAGAAAATATGGCACCATTATCGCTGCGCCTGTGGCCCGGAAGGCGGCCAAACCATCGCGTATCTGCACAATCCCGTCTCCTACCTGTCCCCGTTTAGTCAGAGCCCAACCCCGCAGGATAGTTCCCCACGCCACCCAGAATACAAATCCCTGCTCGGTCGAGAGTGTAACCGCTGCCTCTGCGCGCTCCTGGGTCATCTGTCCATCTTGACAGAGCTGATGGACCATGGCACCAAAGTCAAAAGCCGCCGCCAGACTGTAGGGGTGGAACAGCTTTTGGGCTAGCGTGATAGCTTCGTGGTTCCTCTTCAGGGCCTGGTCCGGATAGCTAAGGAACCACAAGACCCATGCGGATTGAGAGCAGCAGACCACCTTAGGGTCCTGTCCATAGAGAAATGCTAGAGAGCGGTGTTGTTGGGGATCGTAGAGGGCAATCGCTTGCTCCAAGTGCTCTCGGGCTGGGATAAACTCTCCGAGGCCTGACAAGGTGACCCCCAGCGCATGGTGCGCCTCCAAGAGGAGAGCCAGGTCTTGGGCACTCTGAGCCAGGAGCAGGCACTGCTCCCCCAACTCTCGCGCTGCCCTGTGCTCTGCTCGCGCAGTATAAAACACCCACAGTCCCCATAGCACGGGGAAAAGCTGAGGGGTTTTTCCCACATGCTGGCACAGCTCCCGCGCCCGGGCATAGACTCTTTCTACCTCTGAAGCGGCAAAGCCCTTGGTGGCCGTCAGCGGCACGGCCAGAGCAATTTGCAGCATGAGTTCTTGCTGAGTACGCTCGGGAGTATCCGGCAAATTCTTGAGCAGCTCCAGTCCTTTCGTGAGGTGGCTGATTGCTTCCACACTCCCTGAGCGCTGGGCGGCGCTCTGCCCTGCCTGCTGCCAATACGGAATCGCTTGTGCAAGCAGATTGGCTTCCGTGTAATGATGTGCCAGGAGTTCAGGTTGCGTCTCGGTCGTGCTGGGAAAACGGGTTTCCAATATCTGCGCAATCTGCGTGTGGTACTGCTGCCGGGTGCTCTTGAGGAGGGATTGATAGGCCGTATCTTGAATGAGCGCATGCTTGAAGAAATACCGTGCCTGTTCACCAATGCCGCGTTGATACAGGATCTCCGCTTCGACGAGTTTGCTGAGCGCCTCCTGTAAGTCTGTTTTCTTCAGTGGCGTCACTGCTTGTAACAGTTCATACGAGAACTCACGGCCCAACGTTGCGCCCAGTTGCGCCACTTGCCGCGCTTCAGACAAGCGATCGAGTCGGGCCAACAAAGCTTCTTGTAACGTGGCCGGAATCGCCAACGTGGTTCCAGCTTTTCCCTCCCGACCTCCGACTCCTGGCCCCTGACCCCCGACCGCCTCAACCACACTCTTGATGAGTTCCTCGACAAACAACGGCACGCCGTCCGTCTTGAGACGAATCTGCGCGACCACTTCAGCGGACAACCCTTGCCCTGACGCTGCTTTCTCAATCATCACCTCGACCTGTTTCTTGCCAAGACGAGTGAGGACGAGCTGTGAGATGTGCGAGCGTGGTTTCCACGGTGGCGTGAACTCAGGCCGGAACGTCAAGACCAGCATCAGTTTGCTGGTCGGCAGTTGCTCAATCAGCAAGGTGAGAAACTCCAGTGAGGAGGGATCAGCCCAGTGCACGTCTTCCCACACCGACACTGTGGCCTGACGCTCAGCTTGCGCGCCCAACAGCTGCAACAAAGCTTCCAGCGTGCGTTCCTTTTGCTTCTGCGGCGTGAAGGTCAGCGGCGGATAGGATGACGGCGTCGGTAACGAGAGCAAGGTTGTAAACAGCGGCACCGAAGGCTGCAGCTCATACAGCGCTAACACCCGTTCCAGTTTGGTCACTTTCTCTGCGTCGGTGTCCTGCCGGGTAAACAGCAGCGTGCGCTGCAAGACCTCGATCAAGGGATACAGCGCACTGTGCTGATGATACGGCGAGCAGCGGGCTTCAAACAGCAATGAGCCCTCGTGGGTGACATGTTCTCGGAGCGTATACGCTAACCGTGATTTGCCAATCCCCGGTTCGCCGGAGAGTAAGACCACTTGCCCGCGGCCTTCTTTCACTTGCTCCCAGCGGTCGATGAGCAAGCCCACTTCTTGCTCACGTCCGATGAGCGGCGTGAGGGTCGTGCGTCCGGCCAGTGGTGACGCACTCTGGCGTTCGCTTTGTACGTGGGAGACGGCAATCGGTGTGGGGATCCCTTTCAGCAGATGTGAACCAAACGGTTGACTCTCAAACTGCCCCTCAACTACGCGCTGCGTCGCCGCGCTGATGATCACCGTATTAGGTTCCGCCAGTCCTTGCATACGCGCGGCCAGGTTGGGGGTCTCACCTAACGCTAACTGCTCATGACGATTCCCGCCACCCATCTCGCCGACCACGACTAACCCGGTGTGAATGCCGATGCGGACGTGGAGTGGAGGCTGTCTTCCCTGTCCCCTGTAACCTGTAACCTGTTCCCTAGTGCCTGTATGATGTCCAACCCTGCCCGCACGGCCCGTGCGGCATCATCTTCATGCGCGACGGGATAGCCGAAGTAGACCAACAACCCATCACCGAGGTACTGCGCGATGTGCCCACCGTAGCGCTCGATAATCTCCGCACTCGTGTGTTGATAGCCGCGCACGACCTCGCGGTACTCTTCCGGGTCGAGTTGCGCGGAGAGGGCTGTGGAATCCACCAGATCACAGAATAACACGGTCAACTGCCGCCGCTCTGCCGCAGACCGTCCCGCGTCCGGCGTCCGAAGTCCGAGGTCTTCTCCCGTTTCGCCGTTTCCCTCTTCCCCCTTTTCGCCCTCCGTATTGCCGGTTCCCCATTTCTCCGCTTCCCCTTTTATCCTTTCCCCTATCCATACTAATACTTTCCCGTCTTCATCGGCAGCCACTCGTTGTCCGTCGATCAGCTCAGCTGTGAGATCGGCGAGATATTCATCATCGAGCTGAAACTGCCGCTTCAACGCCCCATAGGTGAGCCGCCCACGGCGCTGCAGCAAGGCAATCGCCTGATCAAGCAGTGCGTCGAAGTCCATCAGTGACCCTCCGATAACGCATCGAGTAGTGCCTTGGCTTCTTGCAAATCTTTGGTATCAAACCCTTCTGTAAACCAGTTGTAAATCTCGGATAACATCTTGTGCGCTTCGTCGAGCGTGGTGCGTGTTTCGTGGTGCGTGGTACGTGATCCTGGTTGCCTCGTTTGTTGTTGGAGCAGACAGACCAAGCTCATCACCGCTCGCAGCTCCAGCGACTTTGCTTGCTGCTTTTGGGCAATGTCGATGGCTTTGAGGAAACACGCTTCGGCTTCGCCTTGGGAGTTAGGATTTAGGCTTTGGGATTTAGAGACTTCGGACGCCGGACCCCGGACGCCGGACCGGGTAAGCGTTAGCTCGCCTTTTAATCGATACAGCTCCGCCTCGTAGAACCGCTCCTCGGTGTTGTCTACCGCGGCCAGCGCTTCAGCCAGCACGGCGAGCCCCTGTTCGCCCTGTTCCGCTTTTTCGTACGCCTCTGCGAGGAGGGCAAGAAAATACGGCCGGTACAGATCTGCCCCTGTAGCTCGAAAGGCAGTTATTCCCTGCTGTATCTGGGCAATTCCCTCATGGCTCCATCCCTGTTCGGCCAACACTACACCACGAAAGATCATCCCTTGCGTCAAGAAAAATGGGAATCCTTGCTCGGTCGAAAGTGCAACGGCTGCCTCCGTGCGCTCTTGGACAGTGTGCTCCTCTCGTCGGAACTGATAGAGCCGGGCAGCATGGCCTAAGGCATACGCCAAGCTAAAGGGGTGAGACAACTGTTGGGCCAAAGTGATTGACTTCTGGCTCATTCTCAGAGCCTGATCTGGATAGCCCAGTGACCAGAGCACCCAAGCCCCAATAGTCTCGCTACTCATCCCCGGGTCGTATCCATACAGAAAAGCCAGGGAGCGGTGCTCGTGGGGGTCGTACAGGGCAATGCTCCGCTCCAGGTGTGCTCGGGCAGAGGTGACCTCTCCCAGAGCGAACGAAGAAGCTCCCAGCGCCCAGTGGGCCTCTACGAGGAGAGTTGGGTCTTGCTGGCTCTCGGCCAGGCTAAGAAGCTGTTCTCCAAGTGAGTACGCCGTCTTGTGCTCCGCTCGCACGATATAAAACGCCCACAAACCGAACAGCACCCGGAAGAGCAGAGGAGTCGCCTCCACCTGCCGACACAGTTCCCGCGCTCGGGTATAGGCTGCACCCGTTTCTTCGGCTGCATAGCCCCTGGTAGCAATCAAAACTGGGCCGAGGGTAGTCTGTAGGCCCAGCTCTTGTTGGGTGCGCTCAGGCGTTTCCGACAGGGTTTTGAGTAACGCTAGCCCTTTAGTCAGGTGACTGGTCGCTTCCACGTAAGCCGAGCGCTGGATGGCTTTCTTTCCTGCGTGCTGCCAATAAGGAAGGGACCGCTCTATCAGACCTGCCTCGGTGTAGTGATGGGCCACCAGCTCAGGTTGCGTCTCAGCTGTCTCGGGGAAGCGTTCCGCTAGCACCTGGGCAATCTTCGTGTGATACTGTTGACGGGTGCTCTTCAACAACGATTGATAGGCTGTATCCTGAATGAGGGCATGTTTGAAGAGATAGGTGGCCTGTGGGGGTAGCCCACGCTGGTAAATCAATTCGGCCTCGACTAATTGCCGCAGCCCCTGTTGTAACAGCTCCTCGTCTAACAAGGAGACGGCGTGGATAAGGGCATAGCTAAATTCCCGACCAAGCACGGCCCCCATCTGCGCAAGCTCTCTGACTGGGGCCAGTCGATCCAGGCGAGCCATCAGGGAATCTTGTAATGTGGACGGAATCGCCAAAGCGGGGATGGACGCACCACCGTGCGCCCCGACATACCGGCCATCCTCTTCCCGTAACAATCCGGACTCCAGTACCATCTTGGTGAGTTCTTCGACAAATAGCGGCACACCGTCGGTCTTGCTGACAATCTGTTGCAACATTTCCAACGGCAGGGCTTTACCGCCTGTCACTTGCTCCACCATCGCCTCGACGTGCAGTCGTCCTAAGCGACTGAGTGGGAGCGGGGTGACATAGGAGCGCGGATTCCAAGGCGGCGTGAACTCAGGCCGAAAGGTCAACATGGCGAACATCCGTGTGGTTGGGATTTGCTCCAGGAAGAGGGCGAGCACCTCCAGCGTGGAGGGATCAGCCCAGTGCAAGTCTTCCCAGGCACAGTACACGGCAGCCTTCTCGGCCTCGTCCACGATCCATGCCACCAACGCGTCTTGCGTCTTTTGCTTCTGCTTTTGCGGGCTGAGCGTCAGAGGGGGAATACCTTCAGGATACGGCAACGAAAGCAAGGTTGCTAAGAGCGCCTGGGTATCAGCCTGGGGGAACCGATGGGTCACGAGCGCCTGTTGGAGTTTGGTCAACTTGGTCTGCGGAGTATCTTCCCGTTGCCACTGTAAGAACCGCTGCAAGTGCGCGATGATGGGAGAGAAGGCGCTGTTCTGATGATAGGGCGAGCAGCGAAACTCGATGCGCGTAGCGCCCTCGGCCAGGACCTGCTCTTTGAGGGCTTGCACCAGGCGGGATTTGCCAATCCCGGCCTCACCGCTG
>JAYVFX010001037.1:0-7214 GCA_043772795.1 Deltaproteobacteria bacterium | reverse complement strand
GCCGGCGTCCCAGAGCCATCAACGATTTTGCCGTTGCGAATGACGGGATCATACATTTTGTGACATCTTCTTCCCCAAGCAGCATAAAGCAACAGGGATCAGGTCATTCCCTTACGCTATTTTGGCAACAGGTGCCACCGTACGTAGTAGTGGATACATCCCAAAATTCTGACGAATTTCATCCTTCCAAATACTGCTGTTCAGATTGATTCCTCTTTCGGGCGTAGCTCAAAGGCCAACTGCGAGCGATAAAAGCACACATCGAACTCCATGAAAAAATTGACTTGACCCAACAAGACCGGCACATTCGTCGCTCTGGTCCACGCAAACGCCAGCCGTACCGGAGCGAACTGTCCCACAGCTGCCGAGACAAGGAGGCCTCGGACTTCAAATTGGGCCAAATTGCCTGTGAGTCGGAGCGCGGTAGTTTGCTGCTCCCACACTGCCCCGAGGTCTACTCCGACGTGATACGGTAAGACATTGACCATTGCTCCAGTATCGAGCAAACCGGGGATAGTTGTTGAATGGCCTTGATAGGTGAGCACGAGCGGTACATAGGGTTGTAATCCCGCTTCCCCCAAGGCGCTATTGGCTACCATGAAAGGATAACGTTCAGTGTTGCACATGGCTTTCAGCCTCAGCAGCTTTCAGCAGCCTGAGCATTGCATCTGCAGCTTCATGAGCATCATAAGGAGACCAGACCGCATAGGTCATATCCGGTCTCAGCAGATGGGCTTCTTCTTGTGCGAGTTCCGAAACCAACACCTGCAGAACATGAAGCTTCTCTGCCCGGTCCAGGGCACGGAGAGTATTAAGTAATTCTGTGGATACCATTGTTCATTCCTCTATCCCTTATTGTAAAGAGATCTGGCATCCTGACAATCGGTCATGCGCAGGTAGAATAGGCTTCCAGCCTGTTCCAAAGGACGGGCTAGAAGCCCGTCCCACCAAGAGGACGTCCTACCTAAGTCTCTCTTAGTCACTTCTCGTGACTCCGTCTCAGCCTTAATTCGAGAATACATCCACTGTGGCTTTTGAGGCCCAGCCCTCTTCATACGGCGCCGCCATGCGGCCGAATGCGCGCAGGTGTTTGAACTTCCATGTACCGTTGATTTTGACGTAGTCGTCTTCGTAGCGGGCAGCGATCCAGAGCTGACGATTACCTTTGTGGAAGGTGAAGGGGCCAAGAAAATACCAGCTCGCGTGCGCCTCGTTGCCGTTCACCTTGATGCGCGGATTAAAGACATTGTGCTGTGAGAAGCTGATTCGCTCTTCGAAGCTCTTGAACAACTTGCGAATCTCAGCATGCCCCTCCGCGTGCCCTACGCCCTTCCCTTCCCAAATGCCATCCTCGGCGAAAATACTCACAATCCGGTCCTGGTTGTGATCGTCATCGCAAATGTCGCAGTATTCGGCCTTGAGCTTCTTGATCGCCTCAATATCCTGAAGAACGGTAATCTGTCTTGCGAGTTCTGCGTTATCCATGTGTGAGGCTCCTTACGATTCAGAGGAAATGAATGCGGTGAACGTTTTCACGCATCTTTCATGAACACGGGCTGTACCGGTGTGTATCGCATCTGAGAGGTTTTTCCAGAATGGTTGGTGAAGACCTATGCCACTCCGTAGAGACCGTTCTCTCGTTTGACCTGCTTGCGCTTGAACAACTCCCCTAAGCGGCGCTGGACGTTGTTGCGCTTCACGCCCTTATCCGTCTTGGCTAACGCCTCAGAGAGCTGCGCAGGGGCGAACAACTTGCCCTTGTTGGTCGTCAGATAGGTCATAATCCGTGCAGCCAATGACGGACCCGCAGGGGTGGTAGGGGTGGTAGGGCGTGGGGTTGGTCGCGGTGCGGCGGGACTTTTCATCGGCGCGGTAGGGCCGATCAGCATGGTTAGGGCATTACGGCGTTTGGCAAGCTCCTGCTCGAGCTTGGTAATCTCTTGTCGTAACACGGTCACAGCATCTGCCATCTATTTCCTCCTTAGCCCTGACACACCAAGAGCGTCTTACTGAGAGTTCACAGGACCCCCCGGTGTATCTCTGGCTATTTTTATATACGCCTACCATGCACAGCCTGTATGCGCCAAGTACCCCCTGAGGGGGCGAATGATTTACTTCCCGCGGCACTTCCCAACAACCCTCACATTTAGTCTGCCATACCTCCCAACTCTTCCTCTGAAAATTCCCTCCGCTGATGACTAACAGTGATCTTCTTGCTATCGGACTTTCCCTCTGCTTCACAAATTGTAGAAGCGGACCGCGTTCTCGCCCAGCACTTTGCGTTGGGTGGTGAGCGGAAGTGCGGCCAACTGCCCACGGAGAGTGTGAACCACATTAAAAGAGGCATCGATATGGGGGTAATCCGAGGCCCAGATGAAGTAGTCCTCACCGAGATGCTCGATGATCTTCGCCGTCAGTGATTCGTCAGGGTCGGCAGAGATCAAGCACTGACGGAAAAAATACTCACTCGGCTTTATCTTGAGCGGCGTGTAGGGACCAACGACTTCGTATTTATGATCGAGGCGATCCAGCCAAGCGGAAATCCAGTTGGCGCCAGCTTCGAGGACGGCACACTTCAGGCGCGGGAACTGCTCGAACATCCCGGCGGCGATCATCTGAGTAAAAGCCGCCATGACATCAATGGCGAAGAACGCGAAGCCGAACAGGCCGAAACTATCGCGGCGCAGCGCCCATTCATGAAACGTCGGCTGATCGCGCACGATGACATGAAACGCCACCGGCATCTCCAGGTCTTGGACCGTTTCCCAGAAGCGCGTGAAGGACGAATCATTGAGCTGCTTACCGCCACGCGCCGGTAGATCGGGCGACAGGAACACACCGCGACAACCGTCTTTACGAGCACGGATCGTTTCTTCCACCGCGCCGTCGGGATCGAGCAGTGAGATATGGGCGATCGGCACTAACCGTTTGGAATTCTCACTGCAAAAATCGACCAACCAGCGGTTGTAGGCTTTAGTATAAGCCAGGGCGAGTTTGGCGTCCTGCACCGCTCCTTCCCAACAGATACCAAGGGTCGGATAGAGCAGCGCCACGTCAATGTTCTCTTGATCCATGACCTGCAAACGCGCGCGGGGATCGTAGGAACCAAGGGGGCTCCCCTCGGCGTAGGTCTTCTTCCCGCGACTTTGCAACGGCTTGGTATCCATGCCGATGCCACCCAGCATTCCCAACAAGCCGCGAAGAATTTCCATTGGTTTGTTATCAAACAGCAGTACTTCATAGCCCCGCTCGTCGCGCTCAATGCGCAGCGCCCGGTCGCGGTATTGCGGATCGATATATTTGACCCACGTATCGGCGGGCTCTAAGACATGACCGTCAGCGTCCACCACTGGACTCAGTTTCTCACTCTGCATAATGTCCTTTCCGTCGTTGCCCAGATTGGGCTGTAAGGGCATAGACTATAGACTCTCGAGTACGCTCTGCAAGCGGCACTGGTCCCGCGCATAGGAACGTGGAGGCGAAGCATTCTTCGCGGGGTTTATCCTACCGAATGTTAGGCTACCTCCTCACTACTTGGTAGACGAACGGTTTTCTGCCCAATTTTCACTCCTGCCGCATACTACCGTCTATCTTTTTGTTGCTCCCTTCAGTATAACGCTCCCCACTCCGCTCTTGGGAGCACTACACGTGAGATGAAAGAACCTATGACCAAAAGATCAACAGTGCTGGATGTCGGGCAAACGCTTCAATCATTAGAAGTCTTACGGGCCGCGCAGAACGATACGCGCACTTCTGGGTGGTATCTGGGAGAAGTACGAGGGAAGGAGGCCATTGGCGCAGCGACTACGTCCATGTTGCGCAAAGGTCTCATTCAAGCCGGTGTCGGACCACAACCGTTTCGGCTCACCCCGAAAGGCAAAGAGTTTATTGTGAGCAACGTCAAAGACTGGGACACATTTCTGGCAAAAATCACCAAGCCGGGGATTGTAGAGAAAGTCGCGAAAGCGCTCACGGGGGTTCCTGTAGCCAAACGCTAAATCGAACCACACGACATTGGCACCCTGCTTATCAAAACCGCTCATGCTGAGCGTACCCGAAGGGCGGAGTCGAAGCACGCGTGAGACTTGATTTAGTGTCCTTCGACTTCGCTACGCTCAGGACGAGCGGAGAAGTATCCCACTGTGGGTG
Organism: Deltaproteobacteria bacterium; assembly: GCA_043772795.1. Lineage (GTDB taxonomy): Bacteria > Desulfobacterota > Binatia > Bin18 > Bin18 > VGTJ01. The sequence continues at coordinate 3,065 of JAYVFX010001037.1, read as the reverse complement.
AGGAAGTATACGAATCTTCTATGGTCTGATTTAGGCCTGTTGTACCGCGCTTAACTTCCACGCATTCGGCCCTACTGGGCGACTGAACGTCCAGTATTCCTCGAATTGGATCGGATCGGAGTTGCTGCCGCTAATGACGGCACCACTCTTGGCATCGACGGTGCAATCCAACAGATTCGCTAACAGCCTGACACTGATATAATCTTTGCCTGTTTCCGTCCACACTTCGGTGACCTCGCTCTCACGCAGGGCGATGTTCTCCATCTTGTTCTGCTGCCCGCGCGCGTGGAGATCATTGAGTTCCTGTTCCCACATCTGCATAAGCTCGGTCCCGCACAGCGAACGCAAAGTCGTCGTATCCTGTTTGTTCCAGGCACCCTGCACTTTGAAAAATAGGTCTTGTGCGGTCTTAAGGAACTGCTCCGGGGTGAAGCTCTGATCCATCGTTGTAAGGGTCCGGTAGTCGACCTGCTGGCTCGATGATGCTTCTGGGACTGGCGTGCCTGCAGGAGCCTGATACCCGGAGGGATTGGGGGATTGGGAGCTTGTTCCTTGATATTGCATCGAACCATATCCGGTTGCTGCTGCCGGGTTCAGAAATCTACGGTAGAGAAAATAGCCGAGACCTGCCAAGAGGACCAATTCAAACATACCAAATCCACTGCCGCCGAAACCACCGAAGCCTGCATGGGCAAGACTGGAGAATAACATCGAACCTAAGAACCCACCGACCATGGCTGTGCCGATCCCGCGCAGAAACCCGCCATTTGGCGACGCCATAGGGGCGGGTTGTTGAACGGGCGCCCCTGAGCCCCAGCGCTGCTGATTTGGAGTGTACGGTGCCTGAGGTGTGGGGGATTGATAACTTCTCGAACCGCGAAAACCACCAGAACGTCCGCCGCCAGCGCGGGCCTCAGCGTAATTTTCCAAAACTATTTGTGCTAAAAGGAGAATAACTAGAAAGCCTGCGGCTGAAAGAACCATGTGACGGATCGACATAGTCATAACCTGCCTCCCTTCTAAAATGTTCACCTGTCAGGAGTCCATCGACACACCGTAGGTATAGCACCATCGCAGCAATCGTCACAATGGAGCCTTCAGATCTAACACGCGCAGCTAGGTCGGAATGGCGGTAATTTCGTTCGACTGCTCATCGACTTTCTGTTGCCCTCACACGACTCGATTGGTACTGACCCACGCACTCACCAACCGTCACCATTATCCAGCGCCTCTAGAACTTTCTTCACTCGTCACGAGCGGAGGAATAAAGGCAGTCACTTCAAGCGTTGGTCCGCGGTATTTTTCTACCTCTACCAACGCGCTCTGTGCACTGCACCCTTGCGCGAGGCGGGAAGTTCCCTTGTCTAATGTTAACACGTTCGGGTTTCCGTGCTTATCAAGACTACCGATCACTCCGGGTTCGTGGGGGTCGTACCACGCTCCCGTGGCAATCTGCACTACGCTGACTCGAAGTTCTCCACTCACTACAGCACCTGCGAGGATCTCCCCACGATCGTTGAACACCCGCACCAGGTCACCATCCTGGATGCCTCGTTTCGCGGCATCGCTGGGATTGATTCGCATAGGCTCACGTCCGGCAACTTTACTGCCTTGGCTCACCCGACCCATATCCATTTGCGCGTGTAACCGGGACTGAGGCTGCGTGGTAAGAAGGTGAAGTGGATAGCGCTCGGCTTTGCTACTTCCCAACCACTCTACGGGTTCGAGCCACGCAGGATGAGCTGGACAATCATCGTAGCCAAAACTCGCGATAGTCTCAGAAAACAGCTCGATGCGTCCCGAGGGGGTGACAAGTGGATTCGCAAGTGGATTACCACGAAAATCCGCAAACGCGACATACGGCTCAGCAACCTGAGGCAGTTCGTAGAACCCACGCTGCCAAAATTCCTCGAACGATGGCCAACGCATTTCCCAGCGTGCCGCCTGTTCGGTGGTAGTCTCATACAGATGACGGATAAACTCCATTTCATTGCGACCTTCGGTAAATGCGTCACGCACGCCAAACCGGTCAGCCAAGTCAGCAAAGATGTCGTAGTCGTTTCGCGCTTGTCCGACTGGAGCGATTGCTTGCTTCATGGCAATGAGAAAGCGGTCGCGTGCGCTCGCACCAATATCGTTGCGCTCAAGCGTTGTTGTGGAGGGAAGCACAATGTCAGCGTGACGCGCAGTTGCAGTCCACCACGGGTCGTTGACGATCACAGTATCAGGTTGCCGCCACGCACGAATGAGGCGGTTAATGTCTTGATGATGATGAAATGGGTTGCCACCACTCCACCACACTAAGTGAATATCTGGATAGATCAGATCAAGTCCATTATACTGAAACGGCTGCCCGGGATGCAGTAACAGGTCAGCAATGCGTGCGACCGGAATAAAACTGGAGACTGGGTTACGGCCGATCGGTAACTCGGGAACTGGCGCCGCAGGGCGCAAGTCTGCGAGTCCTTCCATGCTCCCGTAGCCGAAACCAAACCCACCACCAGGCAAGCCGATTTGGCCGAGTACAGCCGCAAGTGCAATCGCTGCCCAGAACGGTTGCTCACCGTGATCACCGCGCTGCAGTGACCAATTCGCCATGATGAACGTACGTGACTGTGCCATGCGTCGCGCGAGCTGACGAATCGTGTCCGCTGGTAATTCACTGATCTGCGCGGCCCAATCTGCATCTTTAACAATGCCATCGCTATCGCCACGGAGATAATCATGGAACTGCGCAAAGCCAACACAGTAGCGCGCGAGAAATTCTGAGTTATACAACTTTTCGCTTATCAGCGTGTGTGCGAGGGCCAGCATAACGGCAGTATCACTGTTGGGTCGTGGAGCGAGCCATTCAGCGTCAAGCAGAACCGCGGCATCATCACGAAGGGGACTAATATTACAAAATGCAACACCAGCAGCTTTGGCACGTTCAAGCCACTGACGGGTGGTATGTTCACCCATGCCACCGGTTGTGACTTGGATGTTACGTAATGGCACTCCGCCAAACATCACTACTAGTTCCGTATTTTCAACGATACTCTGCCAACTCGTCCCACCCAGGGCTG
>JAYVFX010001036.1:0-2302 GCA_043772795.1 Deltaproteobacteria bacterium | reverse complement strand
CTTAATTATCGAAGTAGCCGATACCTCGCTTGCCTACGACACGCAAATCAAGCTCCCGCTCTATGCTCGCCACGGTATCCCAGAAGTGTGGTTGGCTGACCTGCCCAACCGGCGATTCATGGTTCACCGCACTCCCACACCGACAGGGTTTCAGGATGTGCAGACACTGACCAATCTCTCCGCCCTCACGCCACTCCTGTTGCCGGGAGTCACTGTTGATCTGTCTGACTTGTTTTGAAACCAGCGGATTCCGCCCTGACACTGTAAGGACGGGCTATCCCCGCGTTCTCCCATGCAAGATCAACGTTTGACTTAACTATAGTCCTCGTTCAACGATCGTAAGAACGACCGTAGCGGGGTGATGTCGTCCGGGGTTAAGCGAATGCGTCCGATCTTAGCATCAGGATTACGCACCTTCCCAGCCCGCACTAAATCAGCCATATCGATATAGAACTGGATTATATCACTGAGAGAGTCTTTGCCGTCGGTATGCAAATACAGCGCGGATTGACCGAGGTCGCGTAACCCGGGCGTCTTAAAAACAGCGATCGCTTTGCTGAGTAATTCATTCTTCGGCAACGTGCTATGCAGACGGACCAACACTTGCTCGATTTTTTCTTGCGGATTCGGCTTGTCCGGGTTAGCGAAGATGTTCCATACCCCGAGATCGGTGAGCTCTGGTTGGTCAGCAAATGGTGGGGAGACAAAACGTCCGGAGGCAGTAGGGTGCGCGGTGGTAGGAGGCAGAAACGCCTCGAAGTTCGCGTTGCGCGTCTCCAGGTCAGGGATAGTAAGCGCGGCAAACGTTCCCTGTCCATGAATGGCGGCATACTCTTGCTGCGAGGCCCCAGTGTTGTGAAACGCGAAATCGGTGAAGTTGGGTGTGTGGTGACAAGCAATGCAGTTTCCAGCGCTCCCAGTCGTGGTTTCGGGTTCGGCGAGGAACAGCTTGAGGCCGGCGAGTTCCTCTGCGCCGAACGCGAAATCCTGTGCATGGAACTGAAACGATCCGTCGGCTGGTGTCACGAACTGTGGGCTTGAAAGGCCTTCAATAAGCGTGCGTAATCGGCGACTGTACGCCAGAGCGGTCTCGTCCTCGGGTTTACGCGGCAGGTTGTTTTTGCTGAGAAACAGATCGAACGGCGACCCACTGAACGCACGCTCCTCATCGCGCGTGAACGTTAGCGAGCGCACGTAGGTCGCGATCAGCGAGGCAACCGTATCAAAAATTTCCTCCGCAGGACGTAGCCGCGACAGCCTCAGGAAGGACAGAAAAACCACCCGAGAGCCACAGTTGCCCTGTAAACGGCAACCCTCCCAAAAGCACTAACAGTGAGATATACCACATGGTTATGATGAATACGCTTCGCCGGTGGAGTGAAGCGGAGTGTACGATCTTCATATGCTTCCCTTCCCTAGAATCCGAACGACATACCGGCAAGGAGCGCATGCGCGTGATCTTCGCTGGCTCTGGCGGGTAAGAAGTTGGTCACGCCACCTAAGCTCTTGCCACTGTTAGTCCAGGTATACTCGTAGGCCAACGAGAAGCGCACCAACGGCGTCGGTACGTAGGCAAAACCAGCGGTGATACGGTGAACAAACCGGCTGGCGGTCTTGAACTCCGTCAGTTTCCCATCTTCAAACTTGGCTTCCTGCAGAAGACTTGGGAACCACACCTGTTCCCAGCGAAGGGTGGGGATGAATTGTGGATTATTGAAGCCGCGTCCCCACAGTGTGTCGCTCAGACTGTCGAGCCAAAATGGATAGCGCGCTTCTAACCAGTAGCCGTGTTTGGTTTGAGAAAGATTGGCAAGCTTAAAATTGACTTCAGTCTCCAAATTAGGACTGATATCCTCCTCCACCGCGGATTTCCCATCCTTGATGACTTTGGCAAAGCTGCGGGCTACGTTTCGGATGCCATTAAAACGAGTGAAGATATATTCTCCTTCTAGATCGATCGGGCCGAGGTGCGTGAGTCCATCGAACCCTAGCGACCACACATTCTCGCCTTTCAAATACTGCGGCGTATAACGACCCCAATAGAAAGAGCCAGCCAGTTCGTGCCCTACAACTGGGCTCCACGCCAGACGCCCCGTCAGGCTTTTAGCCTCCTTAAAATCATTAGCAAACGTCCCGGTGGCAGGCCTTAGCGCTACCTCCGCCTCCAACTTGCCCCGGGTTGTCTCCTTGCTCTGGATGGCACTTTCGATTTCCGCATCCAGGCTCACGCCATTGACGACGTAGAATTGATAATCGAGTTGGCCCTCTCGTCCGACCGGTGTTTTGCCGACAAATCCCACCC
>JAYVFX010001035.1:0-4326 GCA_043772795.1 Deltaproteobacteria bacterium | reverse complement strand
GTGCTCGTACGAACCGGACAGACCGAAGGTGCAGTTGATTTATCTCGACTTGCTGATCTCAAGCCAGCAGGTGTGATTTGTGAGATTATGCGCGACGATGGGACGATGGCGCGATTACCCGACTTAGAGGAGTTTTCTGTAAAGTATGGAATCAAGATCGCCACTATTGCCGATCTTATCCAATATCGCTTGCAACATGACTCGCTCATTCAACGTGCTGCTGAAGCACGGCTCCCTACTCGTTGGGGTGGTGAGTTTGTCGCCTACGTGTACACGAGCGACGTTGACGAAGAAGAGCATGTGGTGTTAGTGAAGGGACACATTTCTCCTGATGAGCCTGTGCTCGTTCGGGCGCATGCAGAATACGTTCCCGGTGATGTGTTTAGTTATACGCAGAGCAACACCAGCGCTTTGTTGCGACAGTCCATGGAATTGATTGCGGCAGAGGGCAAGGGTGTGATTTTATATCTCCGCCAAGAGGGGCAGGGGGCGTATCTGTTCCGTGACCAACAGCGATCACATAAGCGCCTCCACCATGAGCCTCGCCGCCCGAGTACCAATCCCGGCTCGCAGGTTCGTGATTTTCGCGATTATGGGATTGGGGCGCAAATCCTGCGAGATATCGGGGTGCGCAAAATTCGCCTACTCACCAACTATCCACGCCGACTCGTCAGTTTGCCTGGCTATGGTTTGGAAATCGTCGAGTGCGTGCCCCTCAATGGGACAGAACCCGAGCCTACTCCGGCAACGGCGAGAAAAAGTGCGCGAACAACGCGCGCTTCGGCATAAGAGCATATGGTACTTCCCGATGTGTTGGTAAAAGCCACTGCCGCGGACAAAACTATTCGTGCCGCCGCCGCAGTGACAACCGGCTTGGCGGACGAAGCCCGGCTGCGTCATAAGACCGCTCCCACTGCGAGTGCGGCGTTAGGGCGTGCGCTGACGGGCAGTCTACTCCTCAGTAGCTCGTTGAAAGAGGAGGAACGACTCTCTCTGCAATTTCTTGGTAATGGTCCACTGAAGGGTATTTTTGCCGAAGCGAGCGCCAGTGGTGCGGCACGTGGGTTTGTCTATTACCCCCATACGCATTTGCCGCTCAAAAGAGGGAAGCTTGATGTCGGTGGTGCGGTTGGCGCAGGGACGCTGACGGTAATCCGTGACCAGCCGTGGAGAAAAGAACCGTATCGCAGTATCCTGCCGCTCGTCTCTGGAGAGATCGGTGCTGATATTGCTCACTATCTGTTGAACTCGGAACAGATTCCTTCGGCGGTGAGCCTTGGCGTATTTGTCAGGCCTGATGAAACGGTAGCTGCTGCGGGAGGCTTTGTTGTGCAAGTGATGCCTGGAGTGACCGACGAGACCATTGCACAGCTTGAGGCCAATGTTGCGCGGGCGACGCCGGTGAGTCAGCTTGTTCGAGAAGGGGCTACTCCGGCAGAGATTCTCGCGCACGTACTTGATGGATTCGCTCCAGTAACTGTAGGTGATATGCCCGTCCGGTTTGGCTGCCGATGCTCGCGTGACCGCGTCCTCGGCACCCTCGTTGCGCTTGGACAGGAAGAAATTCGCGATTTGTTGAGAACAGAAAGCCGGGTTTCCGTAACCTGTGAATTCTGTAGTGAGCGCTACGTAGTCAATCGACCAGAAGCAGAAGCGTTATTTGTCTCTATGTAGTAACATCTGGTGAATATTACATGCCACGCGTTCGCCATATGGCCGATCGAGTGTAAATCGTGAATCGTAGACTTGTGGGACGACTCTTCCGACCATTTCTGTTGTTCTCTGTTCTTCTTATTCAGACTGCTCAGAGTCGGGCCGTCGAAATAGACTGGTCAGCGGTCGAACAAGAAGCGGGAAGCCTCCTGAGTCGGTACATCCAGATTGATACCACCAATCCGCCGGGCAATGAAATAGCCGCCGCGCTCTTCTGGAAAGATGCCCTCGCGAAAGACGGATTGGATGCGCAAGTCTTCGAGTCACAACCTGGTCGTGGAATCGTGTACGCTCGCCTGAAAGGGACAGGCGAGAAAAAAGCACTCATCTTGTTACATCATCTCGATGTTGTCCCTGCGCTGAAGACTGACTGGGAAGTCGATCCGTTTGCCGGAACAATCAAAGATGGCTATGTCTACGGACGTGGAGCGATAGACTGCAAGGGAGTTGCTGTTACTCAATTCATGGCGTTGGCACTATTGAAACGCCTCGGACTACCCTTGCAGCGAGATGTGATTTTCCTTGGGACGGCGGACGAGGAAGCTGGCGGACGCAGCGGGACAGGGTGGGTTGTAGAGAACCACTCCGATCTCATTGCCGATGCTGAATTCTTACTGACCGAAGGTGGCGGAATTCGTCTTCACAATAGCCAGCGATCATACAACGTTGATATCGCAGAGAAAGCACCGTGTTGGCTACAACTGGAAGCGCAGGGGCCAGCCGGGCATGGGTCGATGCCGCTACCGGAAACCGCGGTCACGCGCCTCATTCGCGCACTGGAAAAGATCCGTCGCCACGAAACCGAAGTGAAAGTGATCCCAGCGGTACAAGCTTATTTTTCTGCGCTTGCCGAGCGAGAAGAGCCAGCCAAGGCGGAGCAATACCGCAATCTCGAACGCGCACTAGCTGATCCAGTATTTTTGAAAGAATTCACGAGCAATCCTGCACACAACGCGCTCGTTCGTAATACCATCTCGCCGACCGTGCTTGAGGGAAGCAACAAGACGAACGTCATTCCGTCACATGCACGGGCGCAACTCGATTGTCGATTACTTCCCGGAGAAGACCCACAACAATTTGTGACGATATTAGAGAAGGTAGTGGACGATCCTGAAGTTCGTTTCTCTATTCTTTTGAATTTTTCCCCATTAGCATCAGAAGTTGAGACCGATCTTTTCCGTGCGATTCGGACTGTAGCAGAGAAGCATGATCCTCAAGTACCCGTCGTGCCTGCTGTGCTGGGCGGATTTACCGACGCGCACTACTTCCGTCGCAAAGGGATTGTGAGCTACGGATTCACTGGGCTACCCCTTGGAGAAGATGACGCCAGACGGGTTCATGGGACGGATGAGAGGATTCCGCTCACTAGTCTGCGCGAAGGGGCACAAGTGCTGTTGGAGTTAGTGCAAGAACTGAATCAGTAAAGCCCTCCTCAGAAAGTGTCGGGAGGGATAGCGCAATTACAGCGACAAGTTGGTGGAGATATTGAGGATATCACCTATATCGTACTGCATGATGTGTTACGGCGCGAATTTGGCTGGCAGGTTTGCGTGTCAGAAAGGACATGGCAAACCTGGAACAACGAGATAGAAAAGATTGATGTCTTTGGCTCAGCGACTGATCCCGCCCGGCCAGAGCAAACCATTTGGATTGTTGGGGAAGCCAAACACAATCTGACAGCAAGGGAAGTCGAGCGGTTCACCCGGCAAGTTGAACGGGCGCAGCAGCATCTGGAGGGAGAGATCTTTGCTGTGTGCTTCTGTTACCGTGCGCGACCGGAGGTGCAGCAACAAGTCAAGACTGCTGGCTTACGACTTGTTTTTTCCTATGGGAAGTTGGTGTGGCAGAGTATCGATGCTTTACTTACGACAATGGCTTATTGCCAGGAATACGTTGGATTTGCTGTTGGATCAAAAATGAACTTGCCCTTTTTACACCTTAGATGTGTACCCTCTACAGTCGAGATTTGAGTGGCAGATACATCAATTGTGATAACAATACCATTATCTTCAGTCTGAACTGCGGGAACCCCAGCGTAGCTCTGGGTGCTTGTAAATCGCCCTTCGAGAGCTATTATCGTGTTATGGACATCCGCCTCAATCCGAGAACAATATGCGTCCCCTCTATAAGAGGCGTACTGATAAATCGAGGTAGCAGCGAGGATACCAACTATAGCAACTACCACCAACAGTTCGAGAAGAGTAAATCCCTCATCCTTTTTCATGATTTTTTCTTGATCTCGAATAGTGTGTAATCAATGGAGTGTAATCTTCACTATTTGTTCTGCTGGTGAGTGTGTACCTCGAAATAATGTCTTTTCTTGTCGTGATGAGCGGACAATTCGTTTGACTACCAGCCTTTGTCAAACAGAAGGCGAGTACTACCTACTGGCAGTACTCGCTCTGATCAGCAGGAGGGGCCTAGGTTATTACCAGGTGTACTGTCCAGTAGCACCGGTGAAGGTGTAAGTACCTTTAGGGCAGTTGGCATGCAAACCAGAGACAGTAGTGATACCGACTGTGGTGACGGCAGGTGTGACTGTGACACCCGCGCTTTGTACTACCGTGGCGCCGGTGTAGGTTTCAGTAGTAGCATACTGGGCCTCATAATTAG
>JAYVFX010001034.1:0-2855 GCA_043772795.1 Deltaproteobacteria bacterium | reverse complement strand
CGTCCGCCACCGTGGCGCGTACCTCTGGGATTGCTTCGGTCGGTCGCTGCTCGCCCTGCTCAAAGACTACCAACCCCAGTATGACTGGCTCGAATGGCGATTCTCCCAGGTATCAGCGCGATTCTGGGCGGAGCAGGCGAACCGTCACCGCTATCTCGATTGGTTGGGGCAGCAGTTAGGATTTCGGCACATCGAAGACTGGTATCACATTACGGAACGCGAATTCAAACAGTGGCACGGCTGGGGACTGCTGGCCCACTTCAATAATTCTCCGAGTGCCGTCCTCAAAGATTATCGCCCGGACTATGCGTGGTTAGAGTGGCGCTTTCATCATGTGCCGCTGGGGTTTTGGCACAAGCGCACCAATCGCCGTCGCTATCTCACGTGGGTCGGGCAACAACTGGGCTTCCACACACGAGAGGATTGGTATCGCCTCTCCAAGCAACACCTCCTGGAGCGTCATGGCTCTCGGCTGCTTGCGCAGTTCGGCAGTTCGCCGTGTGCGATTGTCCAGGACGCCTGGCCGCAGGTTCGCTGGTTAGCATGGCGATTTCTGCAAGTCCGACAAGGGTTCTGGAATGACGCGGCCAATCGCCACCGGTACATGCGGTGGTTAGGCACACAAGTAGGTTACCGCCGCCTGGAAGATTGGTATCTGCTTTCCAAGCACCATCTACGTGAACACTATGGTGGGGGCTTGCTCGCGCACTTTGGGGACTCACGCATTGCCCTGCTCAAGGACTATCGCCCTGACTATGATTGGAAAGAGTGGTTATTCCCGCGCCCGCCGCAAGGGTTCTGGGCTAAGCAGGACAACCGGCGACGGTATCTGGATTGGTTAGGGCAACAACTTGGATTCCGGCAGCCTGCAGATTGGTCACACCTGCACTACGACGACGTGAACATGTATCACGGCTACGGGCTCCTCAAACACTATCGTTATAGCGTATCACGCGCAGTGAAGGAGTATTTGTCGCACAACAGTATCTCTATCAAAACGTAAGAAGTCCCCCTTCGCGTATCCGACCGGCTTGACATCCAGGCAGAGCTGGCTGGGGGGCTGTCGCACCCCCAATAGATCGCCCGCCTGTGCTCCGCTCGCCTTCGGCTCACTCCGCGCGGGCTCAGTCCCCCCGCAAGGTGGCGCTATCGCGCATCATCCATTGGTAGGCTTCGCGTCAACTCAGAAGATTCCCCCTCCCATCCATTACGGTGGCTGCGCATCACTACGCCTCCGCGCATCCGCGCCGAGGCAGATCGAAAGCGCCGCGCTTCGTCGAACTCAGCTCCGCGCGAGAACCCAGCGGTGGCTTCGCGCTCTCTCGATACACGCTCGCGCGCATCCTCACTTGTCCTGCGCCCACGACCCACCCTTCTCGGTCTCTGGCTCTCTCATCGGGCGTGTCTCCAGAAAAACAAACGATTCGTAGACAGAAAACAGACCCCTGTGTGATACGGTCACAACGAGGTTCCTACAACTTGTGATCTATCACTGTAGGTTTGGCCCCTCCCACCTTCGCTTGTCCTCCCGGCAGGCACCGCGCCAGGGCCGCGCAAGCCGCTCTGCTAAATCTCTTGTTCATAGCGTGTGCGGCCCTGGCACGCCGCCTGCAGAGCGTCCGGCCCGCGCCCGCATCAGTGGTGGCTGCGCATCCTCCTCTTTTTTTTCGCCGCCCTCAACAGTGATTGAAGGGCGGCTCAAAAAACGCAGCTCTTTTTAAGGGGGTCGTAGGTCTGCTGCTCTTGTTGGCTGTGGTGGTTCGCGGCCGCTCGCTGCGTCATGGGCTGGCTTGGGTGGTCGTGTGGTGCTCGCTGGCCGTGGTGTGTGGGCGTTGGGTTGGCGGTTCGTGCCACGGTCTTCTGTGTTCTACCCTCTCTTTTTTCCTTTCGTGGTTGTCTCCTCTACGTACTCCAGCAGATCCCCAGGCGTGCACTTCAGGTCCTCACACAGCGCGTTGAGCGTCGCGAGATCAATCCGCAGCGCGTTGTTGTTCCAGATCCCGGACACCGTTTGTGGAGACAAGCCGGCGCGCTCCGCCATTTCTCCGATCTTCAGAATGTCTCTATCGGCAGCCACTTTATGCAGTCGAAACTTAATCATGTACGGCGCTCCTTCCGTTCAGTCAACATACGACTACATACCGATAAAAGCAATTTAGTAAGCTAAAATATAGAATAAAGTCAATAAAATTTCTGCTTAGATCATTGACAATATAAAGAAAAAAGACTACTATATACACATAATCTACAACTAGTTGGAGGTCAACGACCGAAGACACACACAGCGACAGAGCCCATCGGAACGAAAAGCTAACCGCGAACGGTGGGTGCGGGCCGTCGATAGCCCAAGCCGAAAGCAGCGTGAGTAGGCTTCCAACGTGGGGGCGCCAAGCAAACCCACGGTAACGACACAGGCATTCACTTTCTCACCATCAGAGGAGGGTATTTGTATGCAAGGCACAACACCACTGTTTCCCGTGGGGCAGATCGTCGCAACACCTGGCGCCCTGGCCGCGTTAGAGACGGCAGGACACGACGCGCGGGAGTTCCTCCGTCGCCATGTTTGCGGCGACTGGGGCGACCTGAGCGAAGACGACCGCAAAGAGAATGATGTTTCCGTGACGCAGTCTTTGCGGATTCTGTCGGCCTATCAGCTCACGGCGAGTGAGCGGCTGTGGGTCATAACCGAAGCCGATAGGAGCGTCACAACTTTACTGTTGCCGTCGGAATACTGAAGGAGGAACAGCGATGGAACCTCACACGGTGTACTTGCTGCACTTCAGTCAGCGCTACAAACACGCTGGCCATTACATTGGTTCAACAGACAGAAAGGAGGTCCGCACATGCAGTATCAA
>JAYVFX010001033.1:0-8596 GCA_043772795.1 Deltaproteobacteria bacterium | reverse complement strand
TGGCTCGCCGCTAAGCAATACCACCTGCCCTTCGCGATCTTTGACTTGTTCCCAACGCCGATGAAGGAGTGCCAGTTCTTCCTCACGTCCTACCAGCGGCGTCAGTCCCGTCAGTGGTGCAACATCGAGACGGTGTGGCGTGGCGCTTTCACCCAGGACCCGGTACACCGCCATCGGGGTGGGAATGCCCTTCAGCATCTGGGTGCCTAAGTCTTGGCAGTCGAACTGGCCCTTTACCAAACGGTACGTTGCGGCGCTTAGTACGACGGCACTGGGTTCGGCTAACCCTTGAATCCGCGCGGCGAGGTTCGGGGTCTCGCCTAACGCCAGGTGCTCCGTCCGCGCTCCCGTCCCAATCTCCGCTACGACCACCGGCCCGGTATGAATACCGATGCGGACTTGAAGTCGGCCCTCACCCCGGCCCTCTCCCGCTAACGCAGGAGAGGGAGCAAGCCGCTGCAACGCCGCCACAATTTCCAGACCACTGTGTACGGCGCGTCCCGCATCGTCTTCATGGGCGGCCGGATAGCCAAAGTACACCAGCACGCCGTCGCCCAGATATTGGGCAATATGGCCTGCGTACTGCTCAATGATCGCTGCACACGTCGTTTGATAGGTCTGCACGACTGCTTGGTATTCCTCGGGGTCCAGACGAGCGGACAAGGCGGTCGAGCCCACCAGGTCAATAAACATCACGGTCAACTGGCGACGTTCACCGGCTGGGGATTGAGAGGTTCGGAGTTCGGGGTTCGGAGTCTGGGGAACGGGAGGCTGTGGGGAACTTGAAACTTGAAACCCTTCGACTAGGCTCAGGACAGGCTTTGAACTTGAAACTAGCGAAGCGCCGCATTCCGTACAGAACTTCGCTGTCGGGTTGACCTGATGCCCACACTGTGGACACGCAGTGATGAGCCGCGTACCACATTCTTCACAGAACTTGGCGGTGTCGTTATTCTGATGTTGGCATTGCGGACAGTGCATGCCCCCTCCTGGCCCTGGTACCCTCAGATACTTTCGCTGTCTGTCATTAGCATGGGGCGAGGCAGAGAGAAACTATTGGAGAGGGGCTCTAAATTTTTAATAAGATCTGGTAGCCAGCCTGAATGAAGTTTCGATCTGAGGTGAAGACTTCTCGAATCGACTGCCGTTGGCAAAGGTGAATGGAAATACAATCAACGAGTGACCACGCTTTGTCAGGACGGCTCTGGTAGAGGGAATATCCCTCACGCCAGTCTTCTGTCGTTGCTGCAAGGAGCTGGACTCGTTTAGATTGGCGGAGTTTTTCAACCATTTGAATAGCGAGGGTACGAGCTGGAGGGCGCTGCATAGCATTGAGAAACTCGGTGAGCACCCATTCTGTCGTAAGAATTACACGCCTTTCATCTGCGATACGGCTACGTTCTGCTTTCGCTTGCTGGTGAAGGGCATCCCGTTTGTTTGCCAGTGCGAGCAAGGCCGCGGTATCGAGAAAGACTGGCGCTTTGCTCATGACTCGCGACGACGTTTCGGGACACCATACAGATAATGGTCATGCTGTTCTGCAAGGTCACTGACTCCCAAGTCGATCGCATCATCTCCTAGAGAATCCCACGAATCTTGGCGTCGTTTCCTTTCCGGTTGTTTTTTCTTCACCAGAATCTCTAGGGGGGTGTTTGCTGGGAGACTGACGGGCTCTAGCAGTTTCACTCGCTTTCCATCGTAGACTGCTTTGATGCTTTTCATAAATGGCTGACCTCTGCGGTAACGGAGTCTATAGTTTAACTGCGGTTATGGAGGTGCACAACTCTTCCCTTTACGATCGTGACGGTAGTCTTATCGTACCTTTTGCACGCACTGAGAGTTCTCCATCCTGGTTCTTAGCCGTTTGAGAGATCTCTACGTAGTGCGCCTCTTGCTCTTGAAAGATGCGGGTCACTTCGCCGTTAATGTACAGTGTATCTCCGACAGGATTATGACGACGAATCTCCGCGGACAGGTGACGAAGGAAGCCGTCATCACCCATCCAATCGGTGAGATGATGCGTCATCCATGAGGTGCGTTCTGGGCCGTAATCATAGGCGGCGGGGGTACCAACTTGCGCAGCCAGGTCATCGTCCCAATGCACTCGTTCAGGCACATCGAGAATGCCAAATTTATTAGGAATCCCCAACCCTGGATGTTTGCGCAGTTGTTTCCAGGCAAGTCGGTTCGCGCGGATGTATAACCCGCCCCAGCCTTGCGCATAGGCGATGAATCCAGTGACGGTCATCGGTCCTTTGACCATCGTGGCAAGTTTGTCGCCGACCTTCACATCTTCGATATAACGTGGAGCGGCACCACGAACTGGCTCTGCTTCATAGAGCGCAAAGATTTTTCCCAGATCTTCGCGCGAATAATGGACCGGCTCCTTCTGCTTCGTTTCAGTGTATTTGGTGCCACGTTCACGCGCAGTATCACGTTCTGTGCGGAAGCACCAACTGTCGCCGTCAATAACTAACTCGTTGTTCTGGTTGTAATAATCGACGTGATAAATCTGTTGTATCGCCCGACCGGCAAAGCGGGTGTTGTGTTCAATCAGATCCTTGAGCCAGGCTTTGGTGGTGAATTCATCTCCGCGCAGGATCGGCTTATGCCAGGTGAGGTTTGCTCCCGCCCACATGGCGTGCACGCCTGGTAAGCCACCGACATAACCACTGAGAATACGGTTGAGGGGAAAGACGAACGAAGGCGGAGCAACAAGCTGTCCATATTTCGTCTTCGCCGCATAGTCAGGGTCACACCACAAAGGGTTATCGTCACCGATGCCATGCGCGTAGTGGCGAATGTTGTCGCGTGTGGCTTCATAGCACCACGGCTCAAGCGAGTCTTCGATCGGCACGCCAATCAATCGTCGCAGGGAATCCAGACCTTCTTCAGTGATGAGGGAAAAGCGTTGTTGTGTGTCTGCCATATGTTCTTTCTATTTCTCTGTGTGATGTCGTGCCTCAATGTTTTTCACCAACCACCCTATTTTCGCAAGGGTCTAATAACGAATTGAAGAATGAAAAATGGAAAATACAAAAAGCCACAAGCCAAACCAAAGTTACGAAATTCCTCATTCTCAATTTTCAATTCTCAATTCTTCATTCTCTCTTGACAGCTCCCAGAAACGCAGGCTACAGATAAAAGCTCAATGAGTACTTGCCTGTTCACCTCCTTTCTTTCTGCGGCTTTTGCCTTCTATTTTGCCCCCTAGGGGGCACATTGTACGGTACTCTACATTTCTATCGCTGTTTTTTTGTTCTGATCACTCTCAGATATTGCGGAGGTTTATACGATGATTGTCAAAATGACGAAGCGTGCGACTCCAGAGGAGGTCGCCGCGATTGAAAGTAAGTTGCATGACTGGGGCTACAAAACCGGAAAAATGATCGGTGAAGAGATCACCTTGATAGGTGTCTATGGCGACATTACGCGCCTCCCAACCGGTGAAGTCCAAGAGATGGGCGGAGTTGACTCCTTAATTCCCATCTCGCGATCCTATAAGCGCGTAGCGCAGAAAGGGGAACCAGGGAATCTCATCCATCATCCTGTCCGTATCGGCAATGTTGAAGTTGGTGGTGACGCACTGGCGGTGATTGCCGGACCATGTTCGGTGGAAAGTGAGTCGCAGATTATGGAGGCTGCTCGCTTGGTGAAAGAAGCGGGAGCAAAGGCGCTACGTGGTGGTGTGGTTAAGTATCGCTCAAGCCCGTACAGTGGATGGGAAGGGATTGGCGCGAGTTCCGAAGAAGCGTTGCGCACTGGACTCAAACTGATTGTGAAAGCCGGGAGGGAGTTTGCTTTACCGACGGTGGTCGAAGTGCTTGATGCCAACGATGTTGCCGTCTACGAAGACCTCGGGGTTGATTGTATCCAAGTCGGTGAACCGAACTCGAAAAACCAGGCGTTACTAAATCGGTTACGCGATACCCCACTACCAGTGATTCACAAGCGCGGTAATTCTCTGGATACGGAAGCGTACCTGCTATGGGTGGAGCGGGTCATGTCGGGCGGAAAAGAGAATGTCATCTTGTGTGAACGCGGGATTGCCAGCTCGAACAAATACACGCGCAATACCCTTGATCTTGGCAGTGTCGCCGCGTTCCACTATCAACTGTCCTGTCTGCCGGTTGCGGTTGATGCTTCTCACGGGACTGGCATCCGTGACCTCGTCCATCCTATGACTTTAGCTGGCATTATGGCCGGCGCCTCAATTGTTCTGGTTGAGACCCATCCCAATCCGCTGATTGCGAAGTCTGATGGGTTCCAGGGACTGTTCCCTGAACAGTTCGCCCATTTAGTGACTGCTTGTGACCAAGTCTGGAATCTCCGCAAACGGATTGAACCACTGTACATTCCGACGGCACTACTGGAACGGAAGTACGAGGCACAAGTCGCTGCGGATAAGAAGCGGTTCTTCGGGACGGTGTAGGTGGGGTTACAGGCATTATGCACAGGCGGCTTCAGGTTCCTTCTCCCACCCGGGAGAAGGTTAGGATGAGGGGAGGAAAGAGAGTCTTTCTATCTGCTCCCCCTCACCCTTGCCCTCTCCCTCCGGGAGAGGGGATTTTTAGCAGCTATCTACCGGTGGTCAAACTTCGTGTGGAACAGTATTGGGGGATTAGGAGGAGAGGATATGTCTCTGCGTAAACCCCCACGCCTTTGCCCCGGTGACCTCATCGGTGTCATCTCCCCCGCCGCTGCCGTCAGCGAAGAAAAGCTGCGTCAGGGATGTCGTACGCTGGCACAACTTGGCTTTGGTGTTCGACTAGGTGAGCATGTATTTGATCGCCATCGCTATCTGGCTGGTACAGATGAGGATCGCACGTCTGATCTGTCTGCGCTGTGGGGTGATCCAGCCGTGCGTGCGGTTTTCTGCTCACGTGCTGGTTACGGTTCTGGTCGCTTGTTGCCACTCCTGGATTTTTCTACGCTGGTGCAAACTCCCAAAATATTTCTCGGCTATAGTGATGTGACATTGCTGTTGAATGTACTGGTTCAACAAGCTGGCTTGGTATGTTTTCATGGGCCGGTCGTTGCCGGCGAGTTTGCTCATGGCTTCTCTCCACGTTCTCAGACGCATCTTCTGAATTTACTTACTACTGGCTTTGGCGAGGAGTTTTTGGCTTTTTCAACGACCCTTCATGCCGGGGTATGCGAAGGACGTTTGATCGGTGGTTGTCTATCGGTGTTAGTGGCAACTCTCGGGACGCCGTTTGCGTTGGATACCCGTGACGCGATACTGTTTATTGAGGATATTGGGGAAAAGCCGTACCGTATTGATCGTATGCTGACGCAACTCAAACAGGCTGGAAAGCTGGATCAGCTCGCCGGGGTAATTTTTGGCGAGCTGAAGAGTTGTCGCGGGGATACCAATGACCCTGCATTGCTGTTGTCTGTCATTGCCGATCTATTTGCGGACTACGATTATCCTGTTAGTTTTGGTTTACCAGCCGGTCATGAAGGAGAGAATTTCACTCTGCCGTTGGGGACTCAGGTGCGACTCGATACACAGCGTCAAACTCTCACATTTCTCGAACCTGCGGTGGAATGACAAGAGACTATGGATTTCTCGCCTATTGATCGAGAACTTGAAACGGCAGTGGAGCAGGAGGTCTTTCCTGGAGCGGTGGTGCTCGTCAACTACGGCGGGGCAGTTGTTTACCGTCATGCTGTTGGTTGTCGGAGCGTGGAACCGCAACGCACCCCACTCAACGAAGCAACGATCTTTGACCTTGCGTCATTAACGAAACCGCTAGCGACCACAATTGCCATCATGCTGATGGTGAAAGAAAAAAAGCTGCGGCTCGATGACCGGGTCTCCCGATTTTTTCCGAATTTTGGGATGCAAGGGAAGTCGCCTATTACCTTTCGTCACTTATTGTCGCACTCTTCTGGCCTATCGGCATGGCGACCGTATTACCGTGATATTGTCGGACGGGAGACGAAAGAAGGAAAAGTTGGACTTTTGGCAACCCGCAGCGCTCGAGAAATTGTCTATACCCAACTCCAGCGCGAAAAATTGGATGCCCCACCTGGGCAACAAGCCGTCTACAGTGACCTTGGCTTTATGCTGCTCGGCGCGATGATCGAAGAGGTCAGTGGGCTAGGGCTTGATCAGTACTGTCAACAGAAGATCTTCCAGCCGCTTGGGTTGACTTCGCTCGCCTTTATTAATCTCGAAATTGTGCGTCGATATAAGCTCCAGCCAGTGGTCGAAAACTATGCGCCCACAGAGCGCTGTCCATGGCGGAAGCGGGTGCTGTGTGCAGAAGTACATGATGACAACTGTTATGCGATGGGGGGAGTGGCTGGCCACGCGGGCCTGTTCTCCGCCATTGATGATGTTGATCGGCTCGTCAATATTTTGCTTGCGTGCTACCGCGGCGAGCACACGTTTATTCCACAGAGTGTGATGCAAGAGTTTTGGATGCCCGCGGGAATCGTGCCAGGGTCAACGTGGTGTCTCGGCTGGGATTCTCCTTCTCCGCAAAAGTCCAGTGCGGGAGAGTATTTCTCTTCACATTCTGTTGGTCATTTGGGTTTCACTGGTACTTCACTATGGATTGACCTAGAGCGACACGTCCACGTGATTGTGCTCAGTAATCGGGTCCATCCTCGTCGCGATAACGATAAAATACAAGCGTTTCGTCCTGCTCTCCACAATGCGGTCATGCAGGTAGTACTGGGAAAAAGTAGTCAGTAGTCAGCATTCAGTAGACAGTAGAATGAAAGGCTCTAGGCTTGAGGCTGAAAGCTAAAGGGAAAAAGGATAAGGTGAAAGGGCGAAACGAGGAATCGGCGAATCGAGGGCGGGGAACGGCGAGCCCTGCAACAGGCGACAAAGTCTAGCCCACGGCGTGAGCCGTGGGAAAATTGAGAGACATATCTGGCAAGTTGAAGACCGAGCACAACAATATGAGTGAAGAATCCGCAATCCGCAATCCGCCTGCCCCCTCCGTCGGGGGGCAATCCGCAATCGTTACCCCCCGGCCCCTGACTCCCGGCTCCCACATTCACGTCATTGCCGTTGGTGGTGTAGCGATGGCGACGTTTGCTGCGATGCTCAAAGAACGGGGCTACCGTGTCACTGGTTCAGATCAAGGCGTGTATCCACCTATGAGTGACTTTCTTGCGCGCGCAGGCATCGAAGTGATGCAAGGATATCGGCCGGAGAATCTCACGCCTGCCCCTGATTTGGTCATCGTTGGCAATGCGGTGTCACGTACCAATCCAGAAGTTGCAGCTTTGCTTGAAAGTCAGATTCCGTATCAATCTTTTCCGCAAGCATTAGGAGACCTCTTTCTTGAGGGGAAACGGTCGCTTGTGGTTGCCGGCACGCACGGAAAGACGACGTCAACCTCACTCCTTGGATGGGTCCTCGAAAAAGCTGGTCGCCAACCCAGCCTCCTAGTTGGTGGGATCACGTGCAACTTTTCACAAGGCTATCGATTGGGCAGTGGCGAGTTCTTTGTCATCGAAGGTGATGAATACGACACCGCGTTTTTCGACAAAGGGCCGAAGTTTTTGCACTATCGCCCGCGGGCCGTGTTGTTGAATGCGGTCGAATTTGACCATGCCGACATCTACCGTGATCTTGACCATGTCAAAGACGCTTTTTTTCGCCTCTTCGCCATTGTTCCTTCTGGCGCGCCGGTGCTCGTATGTAGTGACTTCCCAGCCGCACTTGACGTCGCCCAGAGGTCGCAGAAGCCATTCGCGACCTTTGGTTTTGGCGGTGACCCTACCTGGCAAGTACATGATATCCACGACGATGGTGAGCAGATGCATTTTACTGTGACCCACCTACAGAAAGAGATTGGTCGCTTCTCAACCCCGATGATGGGGAGGATGAATATTCGCAATGCACTAGGAGTGATAGCGCTGTGTACCGAGCTGGGAATGTCAGCCGCAGAGATCGCACCAGGGCTGGTGACATTTCTCGGAGTTGAGCGTCGACAAGAGCTGGTCGGCGAAGCGCAAGGAATTACGATTATCGACGACTTTGCGCATCATCCCACGGCCGTGACTATGACGATTGAAGCCGTGCGGTTGCGTTATCCGAATCGTCGCTTGTGGGCGGTGTTTGAGCCGCGCTCGAATACCTGCCGTCGTCGTGTGTTTCAGAAGCCATTGACTACGGCACTCGCCCTCGCAGACCACGTGGTGATTGGTCCGGTCTTCACCAAGCCGCAGGACCAGCTTGCGGCAGGGGATTTGTTCTCACCCGCAGAACTCACTAGCGATTTGCAGGCAACCGGCAAAGACACCCATGCCGGACAAGGCGTAGAAGAGATTTGTCAATTTTTGACCGCGCAATGTCGTTCAGGTGATGTTGTGTTAGTGATGTCCAACGGTGCGTTTGGGGGCTTGCCACGGAAATTATTGGCAGCACTTTTGTAGTAGAGACAAAAGCTAAAAAATTGACTAACCCACTTAGCTATAGCGGTTTTCGTTTGTATGATAGAGAGTATTTTCAGGTTCCCTCTCCCCTTGTGGGAGAGGGCTAGGGAGAGGGGTAAAGTCGGCAAAGAACGTATGCTCGCCCAAGCGAAAACCGCTATAAGTTGTGACCGGTGGATGTCCACGCGCCTCG
>JAYVFX010001032.1:0-2397 GCA_043772795.1 Deltaproteobacteria bacterium | reverse complement strand
GTTCAGCGGCATGGCGTTTCGTGTGCCTGTGTCCACGGTTTCGGTGATCGACTTCACGGCCCTACTGTCACGCGATGTCACAGTAGAGGAGATCAATGCCAGCATGAAGGACGCGGCGGCGGGACGGATGAAGGGGATCTTGGGCTATACCGAGGAACCGTTGGTATCGAGCGATCTCAAAGGTGACTCACGCTCCTCCATCTTCAGCGCGCTGGACACTCAGGTGATCGGTGGAAACCTGGTGAAAGTCATCGCTTGGTTATGATAATGAGTGGGGCTATGCGGTTCGCGTTGCAGATCTCGTACACTATGTCGCAACGCACGGAGGCTAAAAGCTCCTCAACTGGAAACGAAAGGTCAGAAGGACATCATGGCTACCAAAGAGACACAAAAGCAAAACACACGAGGATCCGCCACGTCACAGCAGACAAAACCGCGTGCGATACAGCAAGTACCACCGCTTACGATCAGTGATGATGCTCTGTACGAACGGGTTGCGGGTCGTGCATACGAACTCTACCAAGCACGAGGTGAGGATCATGGTCATGATCTTGCCGACTGGTTCACCGCCGAGCAGTTGGTGAAAGAGGAACTCCTCCATGGTCCGGTTCCCGAGGAGCCGTTTGTTGTCGAACGCTAGCACGACAGCGTCTGTCAAGTTGAAAACCATTTGTTATAAATACAATGGGCTGCCCGCGAGTCCTGAGGTTGGGCACAGAGAGATCGAACAATACAGATTCGTCTACTACAACGCCTACATTGCGACACAGCAGTGAGGTGGGTATCTCGGCCTCAACTAGAAGGTAACACGTGCAGGACTGGCATAATTACGCAAAACTCATCACCGCACTCTTTGTCATCGTTGATCCGCTAGCCGCAGTGCCAATCTTTCTCAGCTTGACGCACGACTATTCCGCGACAGAACGCACCCACAGCGCACAGATAACCGCCTTGACCGTCGCCACGGTACTGATCGCCGCCAGTATCGTAGGTGACCCGCTGCTCCGTTTCTTTGGCGTTAGCATCGCGTCCTTTCGGGTCGGGGGCGGGATCCTCCTTCTCTTGATGGCTATTTCGATGCTCCATGCCCGTCATAGTCGAATTCAGCAGGCTCCCGAAGAGACAAAAGAAGCCGAGGAGAAGGAAAACGTCGCGGTCGTGCCATTGGCTGTCCCGCTCTTAGCCGGACCGGGGGCGATCAGTACCGTTATCATTTACGCGCACCAAGCAACGTCGTGGTTCGATACCGCCTTTCTCATACTGGCCAGCCTGAGCATCTCGAGGACGGTTTGGCTGGCTCTCCGTTCGGCAAACGCCATCGGCACAGCCCTGGGGAAGACCGGCATCAACATTGTGACGCGGATCATGGGCCTCATCCTTGCTGCGCTCGCCATCGAATTCATCGCGGCAGGTGTAAGCCAACTACTCCCTGGACTGGCCGGGGGAAAGTAGGCGCTATAGTGTTCCACATGACAGAGACGACCACTGCTGACAGACACCACCCACCTCTTCGCTAACCAGCATATCTCAGTAGTCTGGCAAAGATATTGCCCTGGAAACTACCTCAGCAATTAGCCGCAGAGGTTTCCTCTGTAGCCAAGGAGGTCCATCAATGTCACTTGTCTCATTCACCCAACGTCCAGTGTATACCATTGAGCTTTCTAGTACGGTCACAGAGGCAGCGCGGCGTATGTGTCACTATGGGGTCGGGGCTCTTGTCATCATTGATGCCCAAGACTCTGCCCCAGTTGGAGTCTTCACTGATCGTGATGTGGTCGTGATGATCGCAGAGGGCATCGATCCCCGAGAGGAAACGGTCGCTCGCTTCTTACATGCTCCCCTGCATAGCGCGTTGATAGCGGAGAGCTTTGACGACGTACTGGCCAAGATGCGCAAGCACGGGGTGCGGCGCTTGCCGATTATTGATGCCAACGGCAAGTTGTGTGGATTAGTCTCCCTTGATGATATGTTGGTCCTCCTGGGCAATGAAATGGCGGACGTGGCCGCGACCATTACCAGTGAGATCGACCAAGAGAGTATGCTGCGACGGCTATAGAACCGTCAGCTATCACCGCGAGCGCGGCCTTTCCTCTCTATCGTAGTATCCGCTATCAGCGGTGTTCCTACTTCTGAGAAGGATTTGTGGTGTTCTGTTGCAGAAGTGGGAAATGGGTACTGGCCTACTAATAACGGGGAACGATTCTACTCGTCTTTTGCAGTCTGCGGTTGGCAAGGCATTTGCGGTAGCAATCGGTAAAGAACTTGAAACCAGTTTCGCTCTCATCAGGGGAGCGGTCAGGGAGACGAAGATGGCCTGCCCCTCAAAGCTGTCCCTTCCCCCCCTTCCTTCGTCTCCCTCCTCTCACAAACCGGCCACTGCGCCGCGAACGCTCACGC
>JAYVFX010001031.1:0-6628 GCA_043772795.1 Deltaproteobacteria bacterium | reverse complement strand
AGCTTCCTGTGATTTCACCCCCGGCGATCAATCGCCGGGCTACACCACGACGCCCCTTCCCAGGGGCTGAAAGCCGGCTTGAGCCGGCGTCAGAAGGTAGCCCGACCATTGATGGGCGGGCGGAGGATGGCATATCTCAGAAAGTGTGAGACTGTGCCCATGTCATGTGGTCTGATTTAGACTTCAAGAGATCAGCACCCCAAAATTGTCACCCTGAACCTTTCGACAAGCTCAGGATAAACTCCGTGATGGGTCTTTCAGAGAGATTCTTCGCGCTGTTCAGAATGACATGACCGGGTGGTTGCATCATTGTGTTTTCTATTGCTCCCCCTGGTATCTTCCTTCTCCCTCCTGCATGCTTGCCGTATGCCACAACAAACTGTTCGTATAACGATTGATCGCCTCTCTTATGGAGCAGCTGGTGTTGGTCGCACCGAAGGGAAGGTTGTATTCGTCCCCGGAACCGTTCCGGGCGATGAAGTTGAGGTCGCGATTGATGAAGAAAAGAAGAGTTATGCCCGCGGGCATGTTACTACGGTCGTCTCCGCCTCACCTCATCGGCGGATTCCACCCTGTCCGTATGTTACGCAGTGTGGCGGCTGTCCCTGGCAGCATATTGCTTATGCAGAACAACTCAAGGCCAAAGAAGCAACGGTGCGTGAGCAGCTCCAACGGATTGGTGGAATTCCTGACCCGCCGGTGCTCCCGATTCTCTCTGCGCCAAGTGAATGGCATTATCGCCACCGCATTCGCTTGCGGGTGGACACTCACGCCCGTCTTGGTTTCTCGCCCCCACAATCACATGACCTCGTGGAGATTGGGGCGTGTCTAATTGCCGGAGAAACGAGCGCTCTCCAGCTCAGTATGGCACGCGAGTGGGTCACTGCGTTGCATACGTCGTTGAGCCATGTCGAAATCGTGAGCCACGGCCAGGTGAAAGACGCTAACCTGTGTGTGTTGATGGGCGAATCCGACGGAATGTTTCGGCAATCTGACGATGCGGTCTGCACGCAGTTCCTGCGTACGCACCCGACAGTTTCGGGCCTTTTTCTCTCCGGTCATGGATGGAGGCGAACCTGGGGCAACCCGGCGGTGACCTGTGACCTCGGCGTGGATGGTCTCTCGCTGCAAGTGAGCCGTGGGACATTCACGCAGGTGAATCCTGCCGGAAATCAAGCACTTATCACGACGCTGCTCCAGCTTGGAGGCTTTCAAAAGGAACAGCGAGTGATAGAACTCTATTGTGGCGCGGGAAACTTTAGCTTGCCGGTCGCCCGGCGCGTGTCTTCGCTCGTCGGCATCGAGTCTGTCTATGATGCCGTGGTTGATGCGCGCGCGAATGCCGCGCGTGTTGGGATAGAGAATGTACAGTTTTTGCACACCTTGGCACGAGACGGGGTACAGCAATTGCTGCGGGACGGAACACGGAGTGACGTAATTGTGCTTGATCCTCCACGGATTGGTGCAGCGGACGTGATTGACGAGCTGCCCCGTTTCGCTGCCCCAGTGATTGCCTATGTCTCGTGTGATCCGACTACGCTTGCCCGAGATGTGCGTCTTTTGCAGCGCTCCGGGTACCGTTTGCAGGTCGCACAACCGATTGACCTCTTTCCGCAAACCTACCATGTAGAAACGATTGCGATCTGC
Source organism: Deltaproteobacteria bacterium (assembly GCA_043772795.1). Classification (GTDB taxonomy): domain Bacteria; phylum Desulfobacterota; class Binatia; order Bin18; family Bin18; genus VGTJ01. Next base: position 4,981 of record JAYVFX010001031.1, on the reverse strand, counting down.
GTCTTGACTTGATTCAGATCACCTCCTATCTTTTCTAGACGTATTAAGAGAAAATCAATCGCAAGGTTGGTCGCTGTTGGAGACGCATGATGTCTATGTCACCTCAAGAGAAGCCGAAACGGCCGAAAGTCACGCTCATCCCGGCGAAAGGTGTCTCGCAAACCATCAATTATCTACTGGAAGACCGGAACGAGTTGGAATGGCTCGTTGCTATCGGACGGAACAAAAAAGGAGAGATTTTTTTCTACGACACAGGCGGTGATATTATTGAAGACATCGGCACGCTTGATTATCTCAAGCAGCGTCTGTTACATGCCCACTTTGGTGATGAGTGGGAATAGAGAGCTGAGTCGGGGTACCGTATCTGCTCCCCCGCTGGAGTGACTGAGCATTAGTCCTCCTCGTCAAGAGGACGATGGGCACTGACCTGGTTATTTTGAATGGAGAGCGGGACACGCGCCAAGAATTTTCCGCATGGTGGACCGAAGACACACTCTCCGCTCTCTGGCTCAAAGGCAGCCCCATGAGTGGCGCAGAGAATGTAACGGCCATCCTCGGTGAGAAATTGATTTTCGACCCAATCCATAGCCATCGGAACATGACGACAGCTGTTTACGTAGGCGAAAAGCTGGCCCTCATAGTTCACTAAGAAACACTCGGTTTCTCGGCCATCAACCAGGAGCATGAATTTCTTGGTACGACCGGGGGCCACTTCCCCGACGCGTGCGATAACAACGGATTGAGTATCAGCCACTGGTTCCTCCTCAGTGCAAGATACTAGTGTTGTAACATACGATGACGCCGGGGCGCTAGAATTGAACAGAGAGCTCATGGGGAGTGGACGTCGAACCGTAAATTTTGCATTTCTCTCTTTGCGGCGATGGCGTACGCCGGCCAGTGATGCGTGGCTGATGTTTGTACTTCTGGGTAGTGGAGTGCGCGCCTTCGCGGAAGATACTGTCGCTGTTCCATCTCTAGACGAGGGGTTTCTGCTTGTCTTTCATCCCGTCATTGTCCACTTTGCCATTGCGTTGACCTGTTTCGGCAGTGCGCTCGACTGGTGGGGAAGCGTATACGAACAGTCTGTGTGGCAACAGGCTGGCAAACTGTGCTTCTTGGCCGGTGTCGTTGCTCTAGGCCTTGCTGCGCTGAGCGGCTGGATTGAACATGAACTGCCGCGTCCATCAAGTGCGTTTGATGGTCACATGCAAAACCTCCTTTTCTATCACGAGTATGGAGGCTATGGATTGGTGGGATTTTTTGTCGTTCTCGCGGTGGTGCGCCTTGGGATTGGTGGACGGCTGCCGGTTTTCTTTGTGCTGCTGTCCAGTGTTGGGCTGATCGGGCTGCTGCTGCAGGGGTATCTTGGCGGTGAACTCGTGTATCGGTATGGAGCCGGAGTGCGGGCGGTGCAGATACTGACTACCCAGGTCCCGGAGCACGAACAAAAAAAAGCCCCAGAGGAACACTCTGGGGCTGTAAACACAAGCGAGTAAAAAGCTTATCCTGCAGTTTCTTCGCCTTTGAAGCCGATTTTCGTATGAGTCCCATCGCAGAACGGTTTGTTTGCCGATTGTCCACAACGACACAGATAGACCGGGTCGGCTTGCCCTGTGTATTGGTTCTTTTTTTGGTCGGTCACGGTTGCTCCGCCAGTGACTTCATACGGGCCGTTCTTTAACACACGAATTGTGATGTCTGCCATAGTCTTCCTCCTTTGCGAGATAATCTTCAACCTTGCGACTATTCTGCTGGCCGAAGTATGCCACAGCCCTGCACGGGGTGCAACGTTCGTTCCCTTGTTACACGACACCTTCGTGTTTCAACTGTGCGATCTCCTCGCCTTCGTACCCAAGCGAGCGTAGCACTTCATCTGTATGTTCTCCTAGGGCAGCGGACGGGACAAGCGCTGTCGCTGGTGTGTCGGAAAACTTCAGTGGCTTACCAACCATTTGTACGCGGCCAGCCTGCGGATGCACATTCTCTACGAGAAGATTACGTGCGAGGACCTGAGGGTCTTGGAACACCTTGTCGTAGTTATTCACCGGCCCGCAGGGAATCCCGGCTTCTTGGAGCTGGCCTAACCAATAGCCGCTCTCTCGTTGCATGGTTGCCGCTTCGATTTGTGCAATAAGGAGCGAGAGATTCTTCCGCCGTAGAATGTTGTCGGCAAGCTGCGGGTGGGTTTCCATCTCTGGTTTGCCGAGCAACTGACACAGCGTCTTCCAGGTGCGCAGTGCCGAGTCCGCGGCGATGGTGATGTAGCCGTCTTTCGTTTTGAAGGCGCCGTGTGGGGCGATGCGACGATGGGCTGAAGCCAACTGCAGAGGAAGTTCTCCGCTGGCGAGGTAATCGCTGCCGTCAATTAAACCAAGTGCGACGGAGGTATCTAATAGTGAGGCATCAATATGTTGGCCTTTGCCGGTTTTCTCGCGAGCAATATACGCGGCCAGTACTCCCAGCGCGCCGAACATGCCGGTGCCCAGGTCAATAATCGGGACCCCGGCTTTGACCGGTGGACCTCCTGGGACCCCGGTGACCATCATGATCCCACCCATGCCTTGGGCGACGGTGTCATAGCCACCTTGGTTGGCCATCGGTCCAGTCTGTCCAAAGCCGGAAATCGAACAATAAATAAGGCGCGGATTTATTTGTGACATAATGTGATAATCAAGTCCGAGCCCTTTCATCACTCCTGGACGAAAGTTTTCTACTAACACATCCGCCCACGTGGCGAGGCGTTGGCAAATTTCCTGACCGCGCGGATCTTTGAGATCGACGGTAATGCTCTTCTTATTGCGATTACTCGCCATGAACGCTGCGCTCTCGCCGTTGATGAACGGCGGCCCCATGCGCCGGACTTCGTCACCGCCATTGACGCGTTCAATTTTAATGACTTCTGCCCCCATGTCTGCGAGCAGTAACGTGCAGTATGGGCCCGCAAGTGCGCGGGTAAAGTCCATGATTCGCATTCCTGTGAGTGGGCCAGCCATGATTCCCCTCCTTGGGTGTTGGGGATTAGGAGCTGGGGATTAGAGAGAACTAGCCCCCAGCCCCTAATCCCTAGTTAATCCGCTTCATCCGGTGACTCACCCTCTGGTGTCGGTGGGAATGGTTCACGCGGCAGCGCGAACGGCTCCAGCGATATTGAAGTCTGTCCAGTTGTGATTAACTCACAAATCAGCTGCCCGGTAACTGATGCGAGGACGATTCCGTTGCGGTGATGACCAGTGGCAATGACGACATTATCGAGACCAGGCGCACGACACAGAATCGGTCGCCGCGTGGGAGAGAATGGGCGCAACCCAGCCCAGAAGCGGTGCAACGGCGCCTTGCCAATACCGGGGACGAGCGTCTCGGCGCAGCTGATCAACGACCGCAGCGTTTCCAACGTGACATCCTTGTTGTGACCAACGAACTCCACCGTCGAGCCGATGACGACTTCGCCATTCTTGCGCGGCACGAGGTAGTGGTCGTCCCAAGACACGACATATTTGAGCTGTGGAGCATGCACGGCCAGCATCTGTCCTTTGGCTGGTTCGATGGGAATGGTCAAGCCAAATACGTCACCGACTTGCCGTGACCACGAGCCTGCTGCGATGACGACGGTATGCGCATTCACCCAGTCATCGCCAATGCGAACAGCGGAAACTTTTCCGTTGGCAATACGAGCTTCAGTAACAGTGACGCCAGTGCGGATATCGACGCCTCGCTGGGCCGCTGCCTTGGCCCATGCCTCTGCGAGCTTACCGTTATGTAAGTGATGATCGCCAGAGAAATGCACAGCGCTGCGGAGGTCGGTCGTGAGTGTTGGTTCCAGCCGCCGCGCTTCGTCTACTGAAAGCCAAGTGGCGGGGTATTCTTGTTCTCGACGCAGTTCGTAGAGTTGGCGATATTTCTTTTCGTCAGCGTCATTGCGGATGAGATCGAGCACGCCGACTGTTTGGTACTCGATATCGATACCAGTCAACTCTTCTAATTCACGTACCAGTGCGGGATAGAGTGCTTGTCCGGCGCGTTTGAGCTGATACATTGGACCACGTTTTGAACGGCCACTTGCGACCGCAAGAATTCCCGCTGCTGCTGCTGACGCTTCTTGTCCGGGTTGATTCTTTTCGACAATGATCACTCGTTGTTGTTGTTTAGCGAGAGCGTAAGCGATTGCTGAGCCTACGACTCCACCACCGATGACGACGACGCCTGTTGTAGTTGTCATGGAGAGCTATTCTAGCCAGACGACCAGGCATTAGGCTAGGGTATGCCTCCAAGAAAGGAGTATGCCCATGCCAAGCAAAAAACAATCAGGCGACCCGCAAATCTACCAATTCAAAATTACTCTGAAGGACTTAAATCCGCCGGTATGGCGACGTGTTCACCTGTCGAATCGAATGACATTGGGCGACCTGCACGGGATGATTCAGCTTACGATGAGCTGGGACAATTCCCATATGCATCAGTTCAAGGTGGGGAAAACCTATTACGGCTCTCGTTATCCTGAGGACTTTGACGGAACGACCGAGACCCAAGACGAAGACAAGATCACTGTTGGAGAGGTGCTGACCAAGCCGAAAGCCAAACTGACATACGAGTATGACTTTGGTGATAGCTGGGAGCATGAAGTTGTTCTGGAGAAAGTTCTCTCACCTGAGACCGGCGTACATTACCCCATATGTATTGACGGCAAACGTGCGTGCCCGCCAGAGGACTGTGGTGGTGTGTGGGGTTACGCCAATATGCTTGAGGTGATGAAGGACCCCGAGCATCCCGAGTATGAGGAGATGGAAGAATGGCTTGGCGAGGAATTTGATCCTGATGCGTTTAGTGTAGAGGCGGTGAACAAGGCGTTACGGAAGATCCGGTAGATCATGAGGAGTGAGTCTTGTAGCCTGGATGGAGCCCTTCGACTTCGCTCAGGATAGGCGTCGCGAAATCCAGGAGTCACTGTCCCTGATTTCGCTTCACTTCATCCGGGATACGTTAC
>JAYVFX010001030.1:0-5950 GCA_043772795.1 Deltaproteobacteria bacterium | reverse complement strand
CCCCCTACTGAAAAATACCGGAGAGATGTACCCACCTGGAGACAAGTGGGTACATCCTCCAAACCGTCACACGTCCCGCCGCAAACCGCACAATTGGGTATACGTAACGCCCGCAGCATCCGCTATGCGTTGGACGGCCACGACCTCCGTTACCTGCCAGCGCAAACCCCGGCGCCAGTTACCTGTACGAACAGAGACGACGCCAGCGTGCCGCAAGTAAGCCACCGCCCACGCCCACCGCCGCTTCCCCATACCGGCGCGACCCATCTCGACCCGCCCCGTACCATACCCCCCATAGCGCGCCTCGATCATCGACAAGGCATCAGCCTGGGCGCGTCTGACTACACTAGACCCACACCGCGATGTACCCACACGCGCACGCAGGTAAGCTACCTCCCCCTTCAACGTAGCTCGCTCACGTAGTAGTGTCATTGTGTCCATACACCCCCTCCACTATCCGCCCAAACGCATCGATTTTTTTCATGGCCACCCGCTCTTGGCTTTCAATTTCCGCTTTGCGAATGTCCACATACCCGTCGATTTTCCCGTGCTCAATGCCCGCTGGACTATGGCGATTGTCGTTCCGATACACCCACACGATAGAGAGAATGGCACCCAGCACCAGCGCCGCATACATTAGCGGGTCATACTCTGTCGCCAGAAATACAGCCGCAGCAAACGGAATAACGACCAACAAAAAGATAATCCCTACCCGGATACCACTGGCCAAGGCCCGTTCAATGGGACGTGAGGTCTCAATGTTGGTAGCGAGCGAGGCAAGCGCAAGGCTATCGGTTTCCCCGTTAGTAGACTGTAGCGCACTGTCCGCTACCCGCTGAATGGCAGACGTATCAATCGGCTGGTGACCCGTCTTCGCCGACACGTAGTTGTCCGCGCGCTTGACCAGTCCCGCTTCTACCTGTTCCGCGTGGCTCACCGTATAGGCACTGTCCACAAAGATTGATTCAGGTGGACGGCCATCGTCAAAGTATTTCTTCGTTAGTACCTTAGTCATGGACACCTCCCCATTGCCCGGTTTATGGCCATTGTCTGACAATCTTCAGGGAACGTGGCCAACATCGCCATCGGAAACGCGATTGCAAAGATGAGGAATAATACAAGGAACACCAGCCACCCGCAACCATTGCCAGCCGCTTCCCCCGCATCTTCGCTACCCGTCACCGCCTCAACCCGCTCACGCACGGCCCTGTCTGTATCGCCGCTCACGTTAGCCATCCACCAGATAAAAACCGCCGCACCCAGTAACACAATCAGTTCCATAATTAAAATGCTCCTATCAGCATAAGCTAATAGGAGCATCAACATGATATACTTCCATGCTGTCCGCTCCTATTAGCAGACAGGGTAGGTAGGGGTACATGGTCCCTGCCTACCCACTATAGTTACGGTAGCTTCGACAAGCTCAGCTACGCCACCTCCTCAACCTCTTTCACCGGTGGACTCACCGGTGTCGGGGTCGGCGTCGCCACCACTGGCCCCACCGCTGACACCTCAACCGGCGTCTGGGAGATGGGCAGGTAGACCACGAAGCCGAACAACAGCACGCTAATGAGTAGGATCTGTCTCATGACCACCCCCACCAGCGCTTGTTGGCAATCGCCACCGCTTCGCCTACGACCATCAATTCAACCCGCTGTTCGGCGCCGTCCTGGATGACTAGTCCCGTGTTCAAATCCACCACATGCCCCCGTTCCTCTAGGGCGGCAATCGCCGCGGCGGGCCAGGGCAACGTAAAGCCCTCTTCCGCTGCCAACGCCTCTAACTCTGCAATTCGTTGCTCTCTGTCGCTCATGTGCCCCTCCTTGGGGTGATAACGGAGGGCGAAAAACAAAACGCCCCCCAACGGTTTGGTTCGGCAAGCTCAATCTCCAACAACGGTTGGAGATTGAGCTTGCCGAAAGCCCGCTGGAGGGCGTGGCTGTGGTAAACTATCCACAGCCTGCCCGCTGTCCTGGTTAGGACACCAGCGGTATAGGTAGCGGGTGGTTGATGGGGATGCCGTCGTCCACCCGCGATCACAACTAGGATTCGTCTTTCGTCCGGTGCGTCTCCCTGTACTCCCGAAACTGTACCAGTAGACTGACGACCGCCCGCATGTCCTCGACGCCGATAATTCCTTGCAAAAAGCCAATGAGGAATCCGTCACTCTCCGCAGCGTCTGCACACTGCAACAAATTGATCGCCACGCGTCGGGCGTCTGCCGGTGACATCTGCGTCATCCAGTCGGCAGCTTTGATCAGCACCTGTACATAGGGCGCTTGCGTGTTATGTCCAAATCCGCTACTACATTCAAAAGAAATGCCTTGCTCTTCAATCATTCCTCCTCCTCGATCTCCTCTACGATCTGCTCGATGCCTGCAAACTCGTCATCCTCTGTTTCCTGGGAAACACCGCCGCCCTTCATCGCGGCAATCACCGCCGCCACCTTCGCCACCGTGTGGACGTGTTCCATCAGTTCCCTGTCATACTCGCGTGTATTCCGCCCTGTTGAAAACAAAGCGCTCGGTCAGGTTGTACTGCGGGTCCAGATCCACTAGTAGTGTACGCGGTCCCTCACCGGCCAGAATCATCCCCAGGTTGTAGGTGGTCGTGGTCTTGGCCACGCCACCCTTGTTGTTGCAAATTGCTACTACTCGCATGAATCATCTCCTTTGGATACGATATAAGTCCTATAGGCCCTATAGGACTTATATCTCCGCTGTGTCTCTCGTCAATAGCCGCCGATTCGCACCGGCGTCACCGGAGCGTCTACCAGCATCTCTTGCACGGGGCCGGCCCGTACGTGGCGTTTCAGTTCATCCTTCATCGTGGTCAAGGCGATCAGCGCCGTGTCACAGTCGGCTAACTTCTGTTTGAGCAGCGGGCTGCCGCTCAGCACAGCTTCCCGCATTCGGCGCTCTTTGGCGATCATCTTGTACACGGTCTCGTAGCAGACTCTCAGATCGTGTTCGGTCAATTTTCACTCCCTTTCTGCGGACGCACCGTCCGCGTTAGCCAGAAGCGCAGGGCCTCTTTTTCGCAGCGCCGCTCTTGTTTCAACTGCGCCAATTCCCGTGCCAACACCTCCACCGCGGCCTCATAATGGTCACGGTCGCGCATGGCGGTGGCGAGGATGGCGCGGCAGGCCGTTAGCTGCAATTGGGCGGCGGCGGCCTGCTCTTGAGCTTGACACGCCATGCCCACAGCGATTCGCATTTGTCGCTGGGCATTCTCTAGCCGGTCTACGTTGCGCAGCCGGCTGTAAACCTTCCTAAGCCAATCCATAAACTTCCTCCAGGGTTATGATCGGCGTGGCGTCAGTGTCGGCGGCGATGCACGATAGGGCGGGGGGGGGTGGAGAGCACGAGTTGCGCATACCCGTTCTGTGCGTCCTGCATGGCCAGCAGGCGAGATATGGGCGCCCATTGTGTCCAGACACAATCGTCGAACAGGACTTTGGCGGATACGCCGCTAACGGCTTGCACCGTGCCGGTGCGTTGGCGTCCGGCGAGCGTGGGCGGGAGATAGAGAACACGGTCTCCAGGCGTCATGGCTCACCTCCGGTTGTCGAGCTTGTCGAGACATCATCCGCCGGCAGTTCTTCGACCATCTGGAGCGCTACCAGGTCGTGGCGACCGTGGATCTCGTGGGCAATCGTGGTCACCACACGCAGCAGGCCGCTAGGCGTGATGTTGTCAGCCACCGTCACGTCCACGCATCGGAAATTCGTCAAGGCCAGATTAATGCGTAGATTCATGCACGCTTCCTTTCGTTCTTGGCTGGCGGAAACCCGTCTAATTCAGCGTTCGACCCGCTCGCGGGTGTATTGTGACCTGGAACGGGTGTTCTGTTGAAATCAGGGCGGTTTTGGGCGTTTGCAGTTTTGATGGGGACAAGCACCCCATCAACCCAATGGTAGTCAAACGGTTCTAGGTATTCCGGCCCAAATTGTTCGACCAGGAGTTGTTCAAACTGCTGTGCTGTCACCCGCTCTAGCAGTGGGATGTGCCATTCAACGTAGTTGGTAGCGATGCCAGGGGTTCCGCTCTTGGCCATCTCGCGCCGGGTGGCAAGGCCAGCGGCGTGCCCTCGCTTGACGGATTCGGCAAAAGTGGCTTGGGTCATGGCGTGCGCTCCGGTTCTGGTTGGTAGTACCGTCGAATCGATGCCAGGTGATCCTCCATTGTGGGCATCCGTCGCGATATTTCACCTGTCCGATAGCAGCGTAAGTGAAACATCAGTTCGAGCTTGCCTTTACTGGCAGCGCCAATGTCCACACGCAGATAGCGATCGTGAGCCAAAACCACCAGCTTTGTCAGTAGCTCATTGTCGAACGTCGATAATGAGCAGGCCAACCGGAAAACGATGAAATAGTTATCTGTCCAATCGACCTTGCACAACTCCTTCTGATCAAGGTGATAAATTCCGCAGAACACATCACCGAGCAAGTCGGCCACGGTTCTGCCCAACTTCGACATGGTAGAAACGCGGAGGGATTTACTGATCCACTCAGCGCCGGCGTATATCGTTTTTTCAGTCATGATCTTCCTTTCTTCAGCGCTGGTACAGGCAACCAGTGCCTAAAGCACTCGCTGTCACCACAGGTTATTCTGAGCGTGCCATCGGGCCAGGTGGCGCTGGGTCGCTGGCGACAGACGGGACAGAGGCCGGTGGCGTGGGCCGTGCGCACGTCGGTCATCACACGGGCCTGGGCGTTGTAGTAGGCGGCGGTGTAGGTCATGGGGTGGGTTCCCTTCGTAGGGTAGGCCGCATGTCGGGGGCGGTGATGTGGTAGATGCCGGCAATCTCCTTTTTGCCTACCATCCGACAAAAGCGCCCGTCGTTCATACGGCTACGGATGTCATCCGGTAGCCACTCCCCATTGGGGTCTTTGTTGGTGGCAAAGAGCGTGACGTGGGTCTTCATGCGGCGATAGCGATGATCGAGCAGCGCCTGTAATTCCTTGCGGCTCCACTCGGTAAAGCGAAATTTGTCCAGTTCATCAATCACCAGCACATCTACCCGCCGGTAAAACTCGCGGTTGCTGACGTCGGGGTCGTCAAAATCCTTGTACAACCCGTCGCACAGATCTGCGGCATGGTAGTAAACGGCCTGTCTCTGGCCTTTGCAAAAGGCCACGGTCAGGGCGTGCAGGAAGAGCGTCTTCGCGCTGCCTGTTCCGCCCCACAGCGTGAACCAGCCCATCGCATCGTTCAGGATGGTTTCCCCTAGCGCTCGCAACAGCGCCATCTGGCCGCCGCCTGTGATGTGGGCCAACTCCACCTTTTGCTCCTCGGTCGTCAGCCGACTGGCTTTCAGAAAATTGAAGCAGCCGGGGCACTTGCTCGCTTGCGCGCTTTGGGGGTCCGCGTAGACCCAGCCCACGCCACCGCACCTAGGGCACGTCCCTGTACTGGTAGTCGGGGAACTCGGTATCAAGTTGCTCCCAGAGGGTAGCGGCGATGTCTTTGGGGATGATGCGGTTGATCTCGTCGGCCAAGATACGGGTATACCGTTCGTTGTACTCTCGCTGTCGACGCGCCCCAAGGGCCCCCGCGTCGCTGTCCTCTGGTTTTGTAGCCGGCGGATATATTCCATTGCTACCGTTCCTGCGGGTTCCATTTGACTCCTTTCGGTCAGGGACACCGTCCCTATACCAATCCAACTGCCCTTTGATGTTACTCGGCTTGTAATCGCTCTGCTCCCAGGCCACCACCACCTCACGCCACCGCGGTAGATCATCGACCGCGGCGATCAGGTCGTCCTCCTTGGGGGCGCTCAGTTTCGTCTCGTTGATGCTGTAGCGCTCGTAAAACACCTCGACCGGGTTCGTCCCCTGCCCAACCGGAATCCGTCCCCCCTTGAATTTGCGCCCATCGACCCGCGCCGACTTGGGGCGGGGGGGCGGCGCAACGTTGGGGGGTGGGGGAGCGCCATTAACGTGGGCAGT
>JAYVFX010001029.1:0-3561 GCA_043772795.1 Deltaproteobacteria bacterium | reverse complement strand
TCGCCTGCCCTTCCCCCACGGCGGGAGACCTCACGCGCCGATGGCGGGGGTTGGGAAGATCAAGAAAGGGCTACAGGGGGAATAGCGGGGATGGCTGGGCCACATCGCCCCTTTCACCTTGGCATAGTCTGCCTTGGGCAACTCCTGCTTGAGGCGCCGTAACTCTTGGGTCCGTAACCGGTCCGCGCCGGCCCGATACAACTTGGCGACGTGATAGCGATCGATGACTACCTGCGCTTTCCCTAACACTTCCTTGACTGCCTGAATGAAGCCCTCGTACATGTCGGTGCAGACCGTGCGGATGGCGCGCTTGACGCGGCGGGGCATCGCCTCCAAAAACTGCTTCACGGTTTGTTTCTTCCGATCGGGCAACACTGCCAGGATCTTCACCTCGCCGCTCGTCGACTTGCCTGTCACAATCACCACAAAATCGCGATGGCCCTTCTTGAGCGCTATCTCATCGAGTCCCAAGATTTTCACCCGCTTCACCTCTCCCCACGGTACCTCCCGACTGATCCATCGCTCCACGATCCCTTCAATGGCCTTGGCCCCGAGTGCTTCCTTCATACTGACGTCCTCAATCGTGGCATGCACTAACTGCAGGAGGATATACTTCTCATAGGCTTTCGTGTGGGGACTCTTCGCGCTGTACCACGAGAGCTGTTGGGTCGTGGTCGGCCCCCCCTCGCAGTACGGACACCGATAGCGTTTGGGTCGTAACCGCAGATACACATGCCGTCCCAGAATAGGGAGGTGTCTGAGAGTGATGGCCTCATCCACCCCATGCGCGTCTGTAATCTCGCGACCACACTGACGACAGCGGGTCCCCTCAAGCGTACTTTCGACCGTGATCGTGCACTCGCCCCGCTCGCTTTGCTCGATCTCCAGCACCCGGACCTCAGGGATATCCAACGCAATGGTGATTTGAGCGTTCATGGCTTTCTCCCCCCTCTATCTGTTCTGGTTCCCCCTATCTTCTCATGCCCAGGCACCCTCTGCATCACCACTATATGTTGTGGTCTGTCCGGCAGCGATCAGAGAACCAACGTTTTTCTTCGTCGCCGCGAGGCGGACCTCTCGCGGGATTCTGTTATCAACGTCTCTCAGCTTCTTACGCTTGACAAAGCCTCCCTCACCGAACGCATTGGTCGGCTCTCACCACGTCGTCTCCAAGAGCTTGATACAGGGTTGCGTTTAGCGTTAGCGTTGTAACGCACTTGCCGCGGAGGGGGGCCATACGTTGTCAGAGGGTGAGTTCATTACTCTCAATGCGCTGCCGGATCTCCACCTCATGCCGTTGGTAATAACAGAGCGCTGCTTGCAGTTCCTCTTCTGTCAAGGCGAAGGCATCGGCCGTCTGCGTCGGAGAGTGGCCGCCAAGATAATATCCGACAACCCCCCACACTGGCGTACCTTTGTCTCGAACATATGGCTCTTTTCGTATGTTGGGGTCCGCAGTACCCTGCGCTGTAAGGATATGATGTTCGATGAGTTCATCGGCTGATCCCATACTATCTCCCTTCGGAGTGAAGTCGTGCTGGTAGGCCTTGCTCCCGTGTTTCATTATCATCGAGTTTTACAAGGAAGAGCGCAAGGCGTCTCCGATCTTGGACAAGTCGAAAACAAGTCTAGGGCAAGTCCCAAACAAGCCACTGCAAATCCAGGTCTTGTTCAAGGCTGGTCCGAGATTAGTTTGAGACTGGCCCCAACTCTTTCCTCATTTCTCGTTCTTCCTTTCCTCCCCCTTCAGCCTCCAGCCTTTAGCCTATCTTCACTATTCATCGTTCATCATTTTTCACTTCCCGCGCTGCATCAAAGCCCCAGTACTCAATTGAGTGTCTGTCAGACCAACGCCAAACCGTAGCGGTTGGCCTTTCTTCGTGGGTAACTCCAGGGTTGCACGGCCTAGCAGTTCATCTACGGACAATGTCAGCTCCGGTTGGGCAAGGGAAAAATCACCCTCTGGGGTACGCGCAACCGTCACGGAATTCAGCAACATCCGCCAGAGCTGACCCGCGCGGTTATACGCTTCTTTGTAGTAGGCGATATACAACTCGCGATCGATCCACAGCACTTGACGCCCATAGGCATACTTGGGGTCTTTGGCTGTTGCCTCGATCACCCAGACTGGCCGCTTGACGAGCTGGATAGTAGTTGGCCACCACGCCTTCCCTTTCCATCCTCCTTTTTCCCACCCCATGATAAGGGGATCTTTTTGCTCTTCTAACCCGTAGCCTTTACTCTCACGGCGTAGGGATTTCGGCTCGGTTGAGACATACGGGACAAGCGCGTCCTGAGCACCGACAAGCTTCCAGGTGAAGTATTGCACCTTGCCAGAGAACAGGAATGGGTCATCGTATGCGAGATCTGAACCAAACAGGCTATCTGAACCGTTGGCCGGAGGCAGTTGTCGCACACGCCGCATTTCCGGAACATACATCCACAGGGAGTTCCACCGCTGCGGATCAAGATACACCCATTCCAGGATCATTACACCGAAGACTTCTGCCGGAGAAATCCCGGCAATAATCTCTTTTCGCAGTGTCGCATCCGGATTGGCAGTGGGGCCTGAAAACCGCGAGCCATGAAACAAGAGCTGCGCTTGGAACTCAATCTGGTTTTGGACCGCTGTCGGGCCCACCCAATGAAGAGAGCTGGACCGTTCCATATCGTCCGCCTGCATGAGCGTATAGGAAAAATTGTAGATCACCTTCGTCGCCGCTTGCGGATCTTTAGGGTCGATCTGCGGAAACGGATACCCATAGAGGAAGGGGGGAACGGTATTCGTCGCCTTAGCCGTTAATGAACCGACAGTATCAACCTCAAACTTTCCGGCGTTGGCTTCGGTCGCAGACTTGAATTTGCTGCCCCACGTCATCGTCGCTGGCAGGGTGGTAATCTTGGCTTGATAGCTCCCATCCTGAAAGCGAGGGAGAATCCCTTCCGGTAACAGGCTCTTCGCTTGCTGCCAGTTCTCTTGGGTCAGGATGTCTCCCGGTTTGAGTTCTGCCGCCGCGGCTTGACAGTACAATTCGTTAAATAAAAAACTTATTATGATAATATACCTGACTATCTGATAGTTATTTTTTCTTAACAACACAATATGCCTCATCCTTCTTCGGGTTGCCCTTCTTGCTGATTCCCTGGTGATCGTTGCAGAGTATACTGAAGGCGGTCAAGGAGTATGGTCGAAAGATTAAAAAAGAGGCGTGCAGCAATACGCGGATACCACCACACGCGGGTGCGAAAGCGTTCGTCCATAGCTAACACTTCTACGTCCTCTAGCGCGATGACTTCTGACAAGCGTTCCTCACTGCGCATAAGGCTGGTAACACCAAAAACATCGCCACGGTGCAACTCCCACAGTGGCCGCAATTGACCTGCTGAGTTGACTCGCAACTCGGCGCGCCCACTAATAACAACAAACATTTCTTTGTTCATCTCACCAGGATGAACGATCACTTGTCCACGAGGAAAAGTTTTCAGTTCTCCCATCAGCGCCACGATCTTGGCTTGTGAGGGGCGAAGGTTGGCAAACAACCCAATCGTCTTGTGTGGGTC
>JAYVFX010001028.1:0-2686 GCA_043772795.1 Deltaproteobacteria bacterium | reverse complement strand
GCATCCTGCAAGCATTGGGCATTCCAGAGTCAGTCTATGCCCCGCCCGCTGCCCCACTAATTCACAGCGGGTGACTAAAAATGACCGAAAGGGGAGCTGCTACTCGTCGTTCGAGTGCCGCATTCAGCGCTGTGGATTCGCTCAACGCCTGCACAAAGCGTGAGGTAAGCATCCAGGTAAGCGTTGCGAAGAGGACCGGACCGGCGTAGTGCATCACGTACCAGCGGTCTTGTTGCCAGACCCCGAGTTGCAGCAGCCAGTCGTGTAGTCCGAGGGAACTTTGAATAAGGATACCGATGGTTAGCACCACGACAGTACTGTTGCGGAGACGGCATTGCCAGGAATGCCACAGCAGCGTGCCTACCATGTAGACTCCCACGATGACTGCGCCGAAATGGAGGAGGTTTGCTACCGCGAGCATACGGTCCAAACCAACACAGGCCAAGATCACACCGTCAATACCTAGGTACGCCAACATTACCCTCTCAACGACCGCTCGTCGGAGGCCCAAGAAGCGGTGGATAGAGATAGCGAGCAAGACGGCAAAGCAATCGGTGCCGACCTGGGCAAACCACTCCCACCACCAGGTCGAGACTGGCAGGTCCCGCACAAAGAAGTGGGTGCTATTGGCCGCCCACAGCAGCATCGTGCCCGCCAGCCAGCCGTAGGTTGCGTCCTGGCGCGAGCGGACCCATAGCGTGCCCATGAATAGGCCCATAACCAGCGTGATCACCATGAAGGCCTGGATGAGATCAACCTTGAGAAAGACCTGCCACTGGTAAGTGGCTCGCAAGGCGTCGTCCGGACCAATCTGCAGCGCATAGAGGCCGCCGTAGACGTTGGGATAAGCACGCAGGCGAATGTGCAGCGTATTACGACCTTGGTGTAGCAACCCGGCAGGAATGAGAAAGTAGAGGGGACGGTTCCAATTGCGCGATATAGGCTCTGAGAATCTGCCTCCATCACCAATGAATACCCCGTTCACGAAGACTGCCGCGTTCATTCGTAACCGAAAGAGGTGGACTGCCCATAGGCGGTCAGGCAGATGATCAATCTCGAGAGGAATGCGATACCAGCCATTCCCGCCGATCCCCGGTTGACTTTCGTTCCAATTGTCTGGCAGCGGTCGCGTTTGCCAAGAGGGCAGTTCACCAGCTGGCGGGGTCTCGCTCTCCGCCAGCAGGAACCAGGCCTGAGTCGGATGCAGAACTGCCGTAGTGTCGGCCTGAACTGTCGTGGGAACGACGCAGAGACCACACACAAGGACCAACAGCGCGTGATTACACCTTCTCCACGCCAGGACGAGCGAAACCATGACGGCACCTCAATACTTTATCTATCGCTGTCTCTCTCTAGTCGTCGAACGCAACCAACCCGGTCTGGATGGCCTCGAACACCGCTTCACTCCGCGAATGAACGGCAAGTTTACCGTAGATATTCTTAATATGGGAAGGCACTGTGTGTAACGATATACTCAGGAGAGTGGCAATCTCTTTGTAGCTAAAGCCTTTCACGATCAGATTGAGCACCTCTCGCTCACGATGAGTGAGAACGGCCTCAGTATTCGCTTTCTCGTCTCGCTCTGACGGACGGAAGCGTTTGAGCAAATAACGGGCGATCGGTGGACTGATTGGCGAGCCTCCGTGGACCAGTTGCATAACCGCAGCGCCAATGTCCTCCATTGCACTGTCCTTGAGGAGGTACCCTGTGGCACCAGCCTTCAAGGCTGCGAGCACGTGCTTCTCGTCCCCAAAGACAGTAATGACCATCACGTCAACGGCGTCGCCTCGCGCCGTAACTTCCTGGATCAGTTCAATCCCGTCGCCGTCGGGCAAACCGATATCGACCAGCAAGACCTGTGGTAGCGCCACCGCGAGTGCGGCACGTGCTTCTGCACACGTATCCACAGCCGCAAGGAGTGTTAAGTTGGGGTGTTGCTCAATGGCGCGGGCGAGACGCCGTCGAGCCATCGGCTCATCTTCCACAAGTATGACAGTCCAAGACGAAGACAGAGTAGCCGATTTCATAGTTGCTCAGGATCAAGTAGTTTCGCTTGTCCAACCGCAATTTCCGGTTTTGCGCATTTGGCAGCGACAACAAGTTGGGAGTGAGTCTTCTTGCAGATTATATCTCATCGCAACTTTTCTTAAAGGTCTTCGATGTACTCGCAGAGATGGTCTGCAACACGAGCTTGCACAGGGTCAGACAATGGCTCCATCATTTAACCACCGTGGCAAGCTTAGTAGAGGACATAAACACGCTCTGCTTACGAAACTTGATATTCCTGGAGATATCTTTGAGGCTTTTGTTTTCAAGCTCTCATGTCTATGCACCAAGGCCGTACGGAAGTCTTTCACCGATATCGCACTACACTTCTATCGCTTCTTCCACCGCAACACCGGATGCCGGGCGGCGCGGGTTTCGTCGAGACGACTGACGGGAGTCAGTAACGGTGCGTTCTTGAGTGCATCAGGAGTGTCTTTGATCTCCTGTGCAATCGCGAGCAGTGCCTCGACGAATTCGTCGAGTGTTTCCTTACTCTCGGTCTCGGTCGGTTCGATCATCAACGCGCCACTCACAACCAGGGGGAAATAGATCGTCGGTGCATAGAAGCCGTAGTCAAGTAACCGCTTAGCAATATCGAGCGTCTTGATACCCGACTGAGCAAACGAACGGTCTGAAAATA
>JAYVFX010001027.1:0-4044 GCA_043772795.1 Deltaproteobacteria bacterium | reverse complement strand
ACCCCAATGTGAAAGTAGCGATTCTCTCGCTTGGCCTGATCGAGGATTTCTAGGGCTTGTGCTCCACCATCGGCTAGTTCTACTTCCATACCCCATGAGCTGAGTTGGTGCTGAAGAATAGTACGGTTTGTTTGGTTGTCGTCCACAACCAGGGCGCGAAGCCCGTATAAATTCGTTCGCGTCGCTTTGGCTGGGGCGGCCTCCACTGGTCGCTTTTCAAACCTGGCGGTGAACCAGAATGTACTGCCTTTGCCAATTTCACTTTCGACACCCACATCACCACCCATCAGCCCAGACAGCTTCTTACTGATGGCTAAGCCGAGCCCTGTGCCACCGTACTTACGGGTGGACGAGTTATCGACCTGAGAAAACGTCCTGAACAGTCGGTTCATGCGATCTGTGGGAATACCAATACCAGTGTCAGAGATCTCAAAGCGTAAGAGGACATGGGTGTCGGTCTCTTCGGCCACGCCCACCCGAATAACCACTTCACCTTTTTCGGTGAATTTAACTGCATTACCGGTGAAGTTAATCAAAATCTGTCGGAGCCGGTCGGGGTCTCCGCGCAGGACTGGGGGGACATCATGGAGGGTCAACAAGGCCAATTCAATATTTTTATCTGCGGCGGTCTTAGCAAAGAGATCTGTTACCGTTTCCAACGTGGTACGCAAGTCAAAGTCCAGGACCTCAAGGTCAAACTTACCGGCTTCAATTTTCGAGAAATCCAGAATCTCGTTGATAATGCTCAAAAGTGATTGCGCGCACCCTTTGACTGTTTGGGCAAAATCCTTTTGCTCTTCGTTGAGTGGAGTTTCGAGCAAGAGTTCCGTCATACCGATGATGCCGTTCATCGGCGTGCGAATCTCGTGGCTCATATTGGCGAGGAAGTCAGACTTGGCTTGGTCTGCTATCTCCGCTGCCTCTTTGGCGGCTTGGAGGACTTCTTCCACCTTTTTTCGCGCGGTGACATCACGCAGGGTGGCAAGCATGGCCGGACGGCCTTCCCAAACGATTCCCGTAACACGCATTTCCACGACAATGGGACCCGCCAATGTTTGTGGTATGGTGACTTCTTTCGTTTCCCCAACCTGCAGTGAAAAGGCGGGCTCGGCACCGATGAGCGCACTGGCGGGATGTTGCAGCAGAGCCTCAGCCGCAGGATTCACGTAACGAACGTGTCGGTCTTCGTCGACGACGATCATGGCGTCGGCATTGCTGTCAAGCAGAGTGCGGTGGTTACTTTCGGCGAGGGCTAACTCACGGGTCCGGGCCTCGACACGATCTTCTAATTCTTCGTTGAGCTTGCGGAGGGCGAGCTGCGTTCGTGTTTGTGTGCGATAGGCTCGTTCCAGCTCATTATTCTTCTGGATGGCATTATCAAACGTGGAAAGGAGGAGGTCGACCATCTGCGTCGGATCGGAGCGAAACTTGTGGTGCCGCTCACCAAACATGACATTGATACTGCCGTCCGCCGCGACGGTGTTACGTAACTGTTGGTTTGCTAAGACGTATCTGATTCGCGAGAGGAGGAATTTCTCATCGCACGGCTTGGTAATGAATCCATCCGCCTTACTTTCGAGCGCCTTAATGACCTCGCGAGCATCAGAGAGCGTAGTCATCAGAATAACCGGAAGCCCGGTAAACTGCGGGTCTTCCTTGATGGCGAGACTGAGTTGATAGCCGTCCATCTCCGGCATGACGATGTCGCTGAGAACAAGCGTTGGACGTTGCTTTTGCAATACGGCAAGCGCTTCCTTGCCATCGGTCACCCACGTCACCTGACAATTGTGTCGCTGCAGAATCTGCTGGAGTTGTGTTGCCTGCGTATGACTATCTTCGACAATAAGGATTTCAACTTGGTTATTCATGTTCGTTCCTCAGAAGGCAGTTCGTAGGATCAAGAGTTCGACGCCTCGTGCTAATGCCGGAAACCGCCAACAACTGTGCCGCTGGTGGACGTTGGTAGTTATGTGAGTGAAATCAGTAACGGGGCAATCTCTTCAGGGGCGAGGATATGAGTGGCAGCGTTGTGGGCAATCGCTACTCCCGGCATGCCATGAACGACAGAGGTTTCTTTGCTCTGCGCAATCGTCACTGCTCCTTTGTCACGTAACAGACGAAGCTCGGCAGCACCGTCTTTCCCCATACCAGTGAGCAGAGCCGCAACGACATTGCCGCCGTACACCGTGGCAACCGAACGGAACAAGTACGAGACGGCCGGCCGTAACCCGTGCTCAGGCGGATCGAGGGTTAAGGCGATATGTTTGTTTAACGCAACTCCCATATGGATCTCGTCGGGAGCGAAGTAAATATGTCCAGGTACAGGTTTTTCCCCTTGTCTCGCTAGACGGATGGGCAATGCAGAGTCTTGCTGGAGCCACTGGATCAGTGATGGAGAAAATCCCTTGACGATATGCTGGACGATGAACACCGGGACCGGGAAATTCCTCGGGATCCCGGCAAGGATCGTCCGTAAGACAGGGGGACCACCTGTCGAGGCCCCAATAACTACAAGGGCGATGCCGCGAGGATACGGCGGTGAAGCGATAACGGGAGTAGTAGGTAGGGCCGATATCTGTACCGAGGACGTTGGCACTGCAGACGGCAGCGTCAAGTGCTGCGCACGGCGCACACGCGGCCAACGCCGGATCACTCTGACTTCGGACATCAACTTGACGGTCAGGAGAAATTGCTGAGCAAGCTCCTCTCCCCCGGTGGTATCAAGTGCCATCGGTTTAGTGACTCCGGTCACGGCCCCTGCCTCCATCGCTCGGAAGGTCAGGTCTGCTCCTTCGGCATCCCAGTACTCGCTGACAATAACGACTGGTACCGGGTGAGTTTCCATGATCTGCCGTGTCACTTCCAGTCCGTTCATATCCGGCAGGCGCAGATCCATAGTGATAACATCTGGTTTCTGCTGAGTAAGAAAGGCGAGCGCCTCGGCTCCACTGGCGACTGCTCCCACCACTTCAACCGTCGAATCAGCACATAAAATTCCGGTGAGGAGCACGCGCTGAGCAGAAGAATCTTCAACAACTAGTACTCGAATCACAACGTGTCTCTCATTTAGGCGGCGAGTGCTGCGGTGGGAAGAAACCGCTGCACCGTTGTTAGAAGGTCATCTTGCGTAAAGTCACCCTTAACAATGTAGGCACTCGCACCCGCTTCCATCCCGCGCTCTCGATCGGCTGGTGATTCCAGGCCGGTGACGAGTACGACGGGAAGATGCATATGCTGCTCATGCGTACGGATCTTTGCGGTCAGTTCAAAGCCGCTCATACGCGGCATTTCTACATCTGAAACGACCAGATCAAAGGAATGTCGCCCCAGCTGACTCAGTGCATCAAGGCCGTCGAAAGCGGTGGTCACCGCATACCCAGCCGATTCGAGAATACCTTTCAGCAACATGCGCGAGGTAACCGAATCTTCTGCCAACAAAACGGTCTGCTTCCCGGACTGGCGGATGGCAACGTCTGCTCGAGCGGTCTGCCGTACGGGAGCTCCTTCAATTGCCGTACGTACCAGATTGGGGACATCGAGAATGGGAACAACCTTGCCAGAACCAAGTACCGTAACTCCAGCAACATGGGGAACAGCCGTAAGGTACGTGCCCAGGCTCTTAAACAGGACTTCTTGTTCGTTGACAATTTGGTCAACACAAAACAACACCCGACGATCTCCGCTGGTCAGGACCAATCCACGTACAAAGCCTGCGGCTGTGTCGGCGTATTCTTGTGCGGGAATGTCTAACACATCGCATAAGTATGCCAGCCCAACCGGTCGTCCATTCAGCGTCACCGTCTCAACGTTTTCGATGAGCTTAATCTCAGAAGGGCGAATGCGAACCACACGCTCAACATTCATCGTGGGAATGACAAACATATCGCCTCGTGTTTCTACAAAGAAACCACGGAAGGTCGCCAACGTCAGCGGTAAGAGGATACGGAACCTCGTGCCGGCACCGGGTGTCGTATTCACCCAGATTTGGCCACCGAGTCGTTCGACTTTTTCGCGAACGATCGCCATGCCCAAGCCACGGCCGGA
>JAYVFX010001026.1:0-7113 GCA_043772795.1 Deltaproteobacteria bacterium | reverse complement strand
CTGTGACCGACGGCAACGCCGTCCCAAATTCGATCTTCGCCATGTGCCCTCCTCATGAATAACATAGTTTCTCTCATAGCCTTGGAGTGGGCAAAGAATCAACCCATGTTGACAGCACATCTCTTCGTATAGGGGGAAAAGGGACAAAGGCGAAAGGGAGAACGGAAAAGGATTTCTTCTTTATCCTCTGTCCCTTTCCCCTTTTCCTCATTTCCCCTGATATTCGTATGCGATGCTGATTGCTGAGCCGCTAAAAGATAGGTAAAGCTGAACCGAGATTACGCAGGAGGAAACGGCTATGAGTGTCATGCGGCTTGGTTTCGTTCACGTACGCGAGAGTGACCTGGATAAAGCCTCAACTTACTACACCGATGTACTTGGCTTGCAGGAGGTCACCCGGAAAGACGGCAAACGTTACTTCAAGTGCTGGGATGAATACGACCATCATAGCGTTGTGATTGAAAACGGGGGTTTGGGCCTCGTCAAAATGGGCTACAAGGTTGAATCACAAGATGAACTGGACGCGCTGGAGAAAAAGATCGAAGCGTTTGGCATTCCAGTGCGGCGCGTGTCGCGTGGCGAGAATCTCGGTATTGGGCAGGCCCTCCGCTGCACTTTGCCGTCAGAACACGTACTGGAACTCTATGCTGAGGCGGAACAAAGCGGGACAGCGACTGGTGTCCTCAATCCTGATCCTTGGCCGACTGAGCAAAAAGGTATCGCCCCATCGCGTCTCGATCACATGCTGGTGACGGCAGAGGATGTCAAACTTAATGTAGACTTTTTCACCACAGTGCTCGGCTTTCGCATGAGCGAGCGGATCATTCCCGGCCCTGGGAACGAGGAATTGCTCGCCGCGTTTTTGTTCTGCTCCAATAAAGCGCATGACATTGCTTTTGTGAAAGGTCCGAACGGAAAACTCCATCATTACGCCTTCTGGCTTGATAGCTGGAACGACATCCTGCGTGCTGGTGATGTGCTGAGTAAGAACGGAATGAAAATCGACTTCGGTCCGGCACGACATGGCATCACACGGGGCACGACGATCTATTTCTTTGGTCCGAACGGAAATCGCAACGAAGTGTTTTCAGGCGGATACATGACCTATCCAGATTTTCCCTGCATTACCTGGACGGCCGATCAGATTGGTAAAGCGATCTTCTATATTCACCAAGAAGTGAATGAGCGCTTCAGTAACTATACAACATAGACTCGCGCTAAAAATGTAACCATTCTTTGCTGCCTCGCAAGTCCTGCGGGGTAGATTCTTTCTCCCTTCCTGTCTTTGCGTTGAAAACATCACTTCAAGTTTGTTTTTCCCTTGACACTGCTTCGCGGCGACTTACCTTTAGCCAATATGCAGACAATAGGAGGTCGCACCATGACATTCGCCCATTGGAACCCACTCTCCGAACTGACAGAGGCGCAGAAGCATTTTTCTACCTTACATTGATAGCGTAGCAGCGCAGGAAGGAGTGTAGCTTATGGATCTCAATCGCTTCACTGAGAAATCTCAAGAAGCTCTCCGCAACGCACAAGCACTTGCCACCAGGCGAAACCACCAGAGCGTCGATGTCGAACACCTTCTTGCCGCGTTATGCGAAGAGACCGACGGATTGGCGGCTGCGCTTCTGGCCAGCGCTGGAATCGCACCAAGCGCGGCGCGTGAACGAGTCGAGCAAGAATTGAATCGTATTCCACAAGTGTCCGGGCCAGGTGCTGGAGTACAACAAGTCTACATCACTCAACGCCTTTCTCGTACGCTCACCCAGGCAGAGGACGAGGCCAAAGAACTCAAAGACGAGTATGTCAGCGTCGAACATCTTCTCTTAGCGATGCTGAACGATAGTGGAAACGTTGGCCGACTTCTGAAATCCCTTGGCATGACTCGTGAGCGTTTTATGGCTGCGTTACAGAAAGTGCGCGGCCATCAACGTGTGACAAGTTCCAACCCGGAGACCACGTACCAGGCTCTGGAACGCTATGGACGTGACCTGACCAAACTGGCGACGCAAGGGAAACTCGATCCGGTCATTGGCCGTGATGAGGAAATCCGCCGAGTCGTACAAGTGCTCTCTCGACGCACCAAAAACAATCCTGTGCTGATCGGTGATCCGGGCGTAGGAAAGACCGCGATTGTCGAAGGACTGGCACAACGCATTGTTCGCGGTGATGTGCCCGAAAGCCTAAAGAACAAACGCCTCATCGTACTTGATATGGGGTCTCTGATTGCTGGGGCCAAGTTCCGCGGCGAGTTTGAAGAGCGTCTCAAAGCGGTGCTCAAGGAAGTGCAAGAGTCGGATGGTGAAGTCATTCTCTTCATCGACGAACTGCACACGGTCGTTGGTGCAGGTGCTGCCGAAGGGGCGATGGATGCATCGAACCTGCTCAAACCGATGCTGGCACGTGGCGAGCTGCACTGCATTGGTGCGACCACACTTGATGAGTATCGCAAATATGTTGAGAAAGACCGCGCATTAGAACGTCGCTTTCAACCGGTGCTGGTCGATCAACCCAGTGTTGAAGATACGATTTCAATTCTGCGCGGACTGCGCGAACGATACGAAGTGCATCACGGTGTGCGCATTAAAGATGCAGCACTAGTTTCTGCTGCCATCTTGTCACATCGCTACATTAGCGATCGCTTCTTACCGGACAAGGCAATCGACCTCATTGACGAAGCTGCCGCGAAGTTGCGAACAGAGATCGACTCGATGCCTACCGAGCTCGACGAAGTATCACGAAGAGTGATGCAACTTGAAATTGAACGAGAGGCCTTACGGAAAGAGACTGACCAATCCTCACGTGAGCGACTGATGAAGCTCGAAAAAGAACTAGCCGACCTCAAAGAAGAGGAACATCGGCTACGAGCACAGTGGGAACGCGAGAAAGGTACGCTCGGCGGAGTAGCGGAGCTGCAGAAGAAGCTCGAGACTGCACGTCAAGAACTTGCCAAAGTCAGCCGTGGGGAAAGTCAAGACTACAACCCCACACGAGCCGGTGAGCTGCAATACAAAGTTATTCCTGAACTTGAGAAGCTTATTGCGACAGCAGGAGAAAGCGGCACGCGCTTGATCAAGGATCATGTCGATGAAGATGACATTGCCGCGGTTGTCTCGCGCTGGACAGGTATTCCGGTCGTCAAGTTGCTCGAAGGAGAGAAAGAGAAGCTGCTGCACCTTGATGTACATCTCCACAAACGCGTCATTGGCCAAGACGAAGCCGTACAAGTTGTGTCCGATGCGGTGATCCGTGCACGCTCCGGCCTTAAAGACCCTAATCGCCCGATTGGCTCGTTTATCTTTCTCGGCCCGACTGGCGTAGGCAAAACCGAACTGGCGCGGGCTTTGGCAGAATTCCTGTTTGATGATGAAGCCAACATGGTCCGGCTCGACATGTCAGAGTATATGGAGAAGCACACAGTTGCGCGCTT
This sequence comes from Deltaproteobacteria bacterium, assembly GCA_043772795.1. Classification (GTDB taxonomy): domain Bacteria; phylum Desulfobacterota; class Binatia; order Bin18; family Bin18; genus VGTJ01. The sequence continues at coordinate 3,680 of JAYVFX010001026.1, read as the reverse complement.
GATAGGTGCACCTCCAGGGTATGTGGGCTATGACGAAGGTGGGCAACTTACTGAAGCGGTACGACGACGACCGTACTCGGTCATCCTTTTCGACGAAATCGAGAAAGCCCATCCGGACGTCTTCAACGTCTTACTGCAGATTCTTGATGATGGCAGGCTCACCGATGGTCATGGACGCACGGTGGACTTTAAGAACACCGCAGTGATTATGACTTCGAACGTCGGGAGTCAACTCATTCTTGGATATCGGGGTGGCGATGACTCGACCGCGTACGAACAGATGAAGCGATCCGTCCTTGAGGCACTGCGCCAACAGTTCCGTCCAGAGTTTCTCAATCGGGTTGATGACATCGTCGTGTTCCACAGTCTTGCACGTGAACATCTCAAGGCAATTGTTAACATTCAACTTGAACGTCTACGTCATCGTCTGGCGGAGCGCCATATCACGCTCGAACTAACGGAGGGAGCGAAGGAATACTTTGCGACCACAGGCTACGATCCGACCTATGGAGCGCGCCCACTCAAGCGGTTACTCCAGCGAGAGATTGAAACGACACTCGGACGTAAGTTGCTTGCTGGTGAAATCGGAGAGCATACGCGGGTCGTTGTTGACTGGGATGGTAAGAACCTGTCCTTTACTGATCATCCCGCGACTGCCGAGGCAGCCTGACTATCAGGTGGTGTTGGGACTTCCGCTGGAGGGAAGTCCCGTGCTACGTGTCGAGAATAGAGGTCATAGCGTCTCAGTATGGAGTTGGCGTAACGGACGGCCTCGCGTCCTTGCGCATAGCCAAAAAGTGTCTTGCTGTGATGCTTCGGATCTTCTAATAGGGGAAGTATCTGCTCCATCGATTCGGTCCAGCAATCCGGGTCATAGCCTTGCAACCGTGCGATCCGTTGCGCGTCCTCGACATGCCCGAGGCCCATCACGTAACTAGCAAGAATGAGAGCGAGACGATCTCGTGGGCGTTCATCCTGGAACTGGCGTGAGAGAAAGCTGAGGTACTTCACTCCTGCTTCAATATTCGCCTGCGGATCTTGCGTGTTTTTTACCCTAACAAGTTGGGCTGTGAATGGCATCAGTTGCATCAAGCCATAGGCACCTGCCCCGCTGACACGCGTGTGATCAAATCGGGATTCCTCAAAAATCAATGCTGCAACAAGTCGCCAGTCAAACCCGGCTTCCTCTGCATGGCGAGCAATGATTTCGTCATAACGAGATAATCGCTTCTTTTTACTGAGCGAGCCCTCCGACTCGCGAGTAATGTCGCGCAGATACGAAAAAGATACGAAGTATTTTTCCGTTAGTACCTTTTTCACGCCTGAACGGCTGGCGCGTTCTAAGCAGTCGTTAATTGTCTCTAACAGTGCGGTTTGCCCTGGGCGTACTGCCCACACGAGACGAACCGGTTGCAGAAGCGCCCAGGCTGTTCGTAACTGCCCTGGGTACCAGACCTGGGCTAAACGGACGAGCGGATCCATAAGGACCGTTGCAGTGGTTTGTCCGTTGATGACGGTATCTAATGCCTCCCTCGTACCTTCCTCACCAGTTGTTATTGATACAATCGGTGGGAGTGCCAGCGTCTGGGTTGCCACCTGCAATTGATAGGCATAGGCAGAGTTCGCACGGAGGGCCACCGGTTGTCCGGCAAGCTCATTGAGTGTCCGCGGTGCGGATTCATCACTTTTAGTAATGATCTGTGCCGTGGTCTCAAAATAGGGACGGGAGGTGATGACTGCCCCGAGCTTCATTCCATCGGTCGTGGTGACACCAGCAACAATGTCTCCTTTGCCTTCATGAAGCCATGAGATCGCGTCTGTTTCTGGGGGTACAATGACGATATCGACCCGGATGCCAAGCTTGCGAGCGAATTCTTCCGCGAGTTCGTACTCAAACCCCATTTGTTCTCCACCTTGGAGAAAGTAGGATGCCGGCCCATGCTGCATCAAAAATGTGACGGTTCCGCGACGCTGCAAGTCGGCAACCGTGAGTTGTGGAAACGTTGGTTGTGGGATTTTCGCTCTCGAGTTGCGTGCAGGAAATAGCGGATTAGCGAAAGAAGTAACTAGCTGAGAGGGCAAGTAGTTTTTTGCTTGGAGTACCCACGTTGTTGTTTGTTCAGTAAGAAAGGACCGCTGCTGGGTTTCTCGCGCAGCAAGAAAAGGAGGAAGACCCTGAAGAGAAAGATCTGGACGGGGTTGGATCACACTACACATCACACCAGCTACTACCACCAACCAAACCCCGGCACGCAGGTAGACGGCGGTCATGGGGTGCCAGATAGCTCACTGCTTATGCTTTGACAAGTCCTTTTTTGAAACATTGAGAGTGCTAAGGAGTCACAAAAGTAGGGCAATTACGGGACTCATGTGTAACTGTTGGATTGTGTTGGGCTTTCCAGGTGAAGTGCGCATGTCCTGCTCTGTACGTTGACAGAAAAAATGTTTTTCCTTACCGTACAAGGCATGGACGCACGAGAAAAGATTCTGGAAACGGCGGCACGTCTCTTCTCAACGCAAGGATATCATGCGACCTCGCTGGCACAGGTGGCGCGCGCCGCGCAAGTCAGTAAAGCGCTCGTCCTCTGGCACTTCGACAGCAAGGGTCACCTTTTTCATACCGCCCTCCAGCATTTTCTTGCGCCATATGAAATTCTGGACCAGGAATTAGATGGACTCACTGAGAGTGATCAATTGGAACGACTGATTGCCGATTACTACGACTTTATTGCCGAGCATCTCTACTCCGTAAAATTCCTCCTCGGCCAAGTTGTGCAGGACGACGAGAATACCCTGGAACTGGTGACGCAGGTTCGACAGCTCTATCGTGTGTACCGTGGACTCCTGGCCTCGATTCTTGAGCGTGGAAAGGAGCGAGGAGTGTTCGCTGCTCAGATTCGACCACAGGCGGAGGCGGCGCTGGTGATGGCGAGCTTGAACGGATTGCTTGTCCAGCGGTTGGTTGAAGACGAAACCACGGAAACGGCGCGAGAACTGCTCTCGCATTTTCAACATACTCTTCGTATTCGTCTGAGTCCTACGGCGACACAAACTGAGGTCCTCGTTCCTCCGCTCTCAGGATTGTTATCGGAGACGGCGACCGTGCAGCGTACGAACCGAGAGTGACACGAACATTCCATGTCGATCGGAATACCTGAAGGGAAAGGGAAAACCCTATCGTCCCTCTATTGTGAGATTAAGGAGGTTGTATGGTTGAGAAAACTATCGAGCTGACGGGATCGTCGGCGACCAGCATCGAAGATGCGGTTTCTTTGGCGATCTCTCGGGCTGCTGTCACTATTAGTGGAATCTATCATGTGGAGATCACTGATATCTCCGCTCAGGTTGAGGATGGGATGGTGGCGCGCTGGAAAGTCAAGATCAAAGCCACGTTTCCCGTAAAGGACCGCGTACATGAGTAACGTCATGGATACGAAGATCCACGAGGTGGTGCCTGGCATCTATCAGTTGCACTTGCCGCTCCCAATGCGACCGAGCATCGTCAATGTCTACTTGGTACGAGATGGTGACGAATGGGCGCTTATCGATACCGGCATGAATAGTGAAGACAGTATCGAGACCTTCAAGACCGCTCTGGCTCAGGTTGGGTGCCCACTAACGGCAGTACGGCAAATCTTTTGTACGCATCATCATGCCGATCACTTCGGTACGTCGCGGAT